>NZ_PCYU01000044.1:0-10631 GCF_002553775.1 Lactobacillus sp. UMNPBX16 | reverse complement strand
TAATACTGAAAAAGATAAAACTGACTTATTTAGTTATTTTGAAGATGAACTAATATATTATTTTAAACATTCATTAGTCAGAATAGTGATTTTTGAAGATTTAGATCGGTTTAATAGCCCTCAAATATTTCAAAAATTACATGAACTAAATGAGAACTTAAATCAAAGCGGTATTAGAATTAAATTCATTTATACGTTAAAAGAATCTGTATTTTATAATACTAACGTCAAAAGAGAAAATAGTTATGAAAATAAAGCTGCTGAAAATAAAAGTAAATTTTTTGACTACGTTTTACCCATTTTCCCGTTACACAGTTTTCAAAATTCTAAAAATAAATGGTATAAAGCGCTAAATTGTTGCGATTTTATTTCAAAGAACAATAAAGAACTATCTCTTTATCCATCTAAAAAATTAATACATAATTTAGGAAATTATATTTTTGACAATAGAGAAATTTTAACAATAGTTTCTGAATTAGACATATTTGCACAAAAGCTTCCAATGGATATGTTTAAAAATAGTAATGCAATAGATAAATTGCTTGCCACGATTGTTTATAAAAATATATATCCTAATGACTTTGAAGATATTACGATTGGTAAATCTAAGATAGATTATTTAATGAAAAATATAACTAAATTCTATAATGCAGTTATATATGCCAATAGTAATGAAATTACTGCTAAAATTAATAGCCTAAATACTGAAATAACAGATATTAATAGGCAAATAACTTTGAGTATTAGGAATTACTTAAATACAAAATATGACCAAATTTGTGGTACTTATGGTTTCATTTTAAATGGAACACACTATTATAGTAATACTGACATGCAAACTGTAAATAACTTTTGGAAGTCTTACCTTGATGGTGATGGGAGTATAGAGCAGAGAAAAAGGATATCAGATAAATTTGAACTAGAGGATAATAAAAAAAGTCAGATCGCTTCATATTTAAATGGTGATTTACAAACTTTTGATATTCTAAAATTGACTAATACTAGAGACAACTTAAAAATTGATTTACAAAAAAATGAATCAGATATTAATGCGAAAAGTTTAGGTCAAATTATTGATTTACTTAACAAAAGTGATGATTCATTTCAAGAAAAAGTAAAACAAAAATTTAACGCAAGTGTTATTGAATATATAATGAATACTGATATTTTAAGGTTCTTACTTATAAATGATTATTTAGATACTACTTTTTATGATTATATTTCACCGGATTCTTTTAATTCAAGCTTATCCGCAGAAGAAAGAGAATTTTTAAGAAATGTTGAAAGCCGTAATCCCACATTAAGTAATATTAAGTTAGTTCATAAAATAAAGGTACTTGAAGAATTGGAAAATTTGGAAGTTGACTACTTCTATGCTTATTCAACTGATGTACTTTATTTATTATGTGAACAGAATAAAAGAGATACTAAAATCCAATCTTTATTAAACCATATTAAAAAACAAAAGGATTTTGAATTTCTTTCTACAATAATCGATGATTTTAATCTAGACAGAGCAGTTGCCATAAAGTTATTAAATAATTTATTTATTAGTTGGCCAGAATTATTTTTAGTACTAAAAGATAATTCTTCAGCAGTAAGCTATGGATATCAACTTAATTTGGTTAATTTTTTAGTAACTACTATCTCATATAATTCAAGCTCGCTCAATCCTAAGATATATAATTTCTTAGCTCAAAATAATATAATTGCAAGTACTGTCTTCAAAAGATATTTAAATTCAGATGATAAAGTCAAAAAATTATTTAAGGATAATAGAATTTACAAGTTTAATAATTTAAAATTTTTTAAGTCAAACAAAAGTGTGATTTCTTATTTGATTAAATGCCAGTGTTATGAATCAAATATAGAAAATTTTAAAACTATAATATCTTTTGAAGGAAGTTTAAATAATTTAATAATTCATTATAAACGAGACAATATTCAAGAAGGTTTTATAACAAGCAATATTCAAAGATATATTAATGATCATATTGGCATCGACGAGAATAGCGTTCTGAATTTTGATGATTTTATAGCGTATATAAATTGGGCTAAGGAACATAAATTAAAAGATTATAAAGATTTTATTTTTGTTACGTATCTAGATGCAAATTTTGATCGTAAGTTGAGTAATTCTGATAAAACTAATATTTTAGAAAATACAAATATTTCAGATGTACTTAATAATTATGAAAATAATCGTGATCGAATAAACAAGTTAATACAAGATAATAAACTTCCTTATAAAAATAATTTTTGGGAAATTTTATTTAAACAAAATAAGGATATTGCAAAAAAATATTTTATTAAAACTGAGAATGAATCTGTTATCGATGAATGGTTTAAAGAAACTAGGTATTGGGACTGTATTATGAACTATTTATCTTCCACAAATTATCCAAAATCATTCGTTAAAAAAATAGAAACATTTAATTATGAATGGACAGAAAAAGATTGTGATAAAACCTGTTTGCAAAAATTAATAAATTTTTCTAGCAATGTGAAGACTATACGTAAAATTATGAGCTATTCTGCTTTGACTAACGAAATGAAGGACGATATTCTCTTATTGATGTTGGATAAATTTAAAGGAAAATTCACAAAATCAGAAGTTAGTGAATTTTATTTTGATAATGCAGAGTATATATCAGAATGGCCTATTGGAGAAAGAAAAAAGATCCCATGTAAAAAGGAATTTTACGCTAAAATCCAAAGATGGATTCAAGTAGTAAAACCTTTGGGATTAGTATCGAAAAATAATAATCATATTATGCTAAAAAAATTAAATGAGAGATTCAAGTAAAACATCATCATATTATTTTGATATTCTAGTCGCATTTCACTATATTAATGAAGCTGAGTTTTATTCTTATTGTGATCGTTTTACTGATAAATTCATGTGGCAATCAATAGCTAAGAGAATTGAATTATTAAGAAGCGAGATTAAACACAGCTTGGATGAAGCATTAGAAAACAAATAACTACAACTAATACAATTATGATTTTTTATCAGGTCATTGAAAAATAAAACTCAACCATAGAAAGGACTACACCTATGCAATTCCACAATCCTAACGATACTATCCATGTTCCACCACAAAATATTTTTGAAGACTTACTTGATCAGGTCGAAAAGTTGCAAACGCAAGTGGACGAACTCAAGCGGCTTCAATATAGTAATTCCAGCAACGCACGTGATGTTTTCCTATATGGTTGTGAATTAGCTGGCAGTCAATATCTTGATCTAGAGGATCATGTTGTGCCAAAGTTGCATGAAAATGATCCGCTAGCTTTAATGCGTGAGCCCAATAATGAATTCGACGAGCATGCAATTAGCGTGTACACAACTGGTGGACTTAAACTAGGATACTTACCTAAGAGCAACAATTTGATCTTAAGCCGTTTGATGGATGAAGGTAATCTTTTGTTTGGCAAAACCAAGACTTTTCATTGGGATGGCAAGCGTTTGTATTTAGTAGTAAAAGTTTATATGAGAGCATAATAAAAGGGCATCACATTGAAGTGATGCCTATTTGCTTAGACATTTTATCTAGGATTTACGTCATTCGCATACTCTTTTAATTCTCGCATGCTGTATTTCTTGCCGAAGATGCTATCTTTATCAGGAACCAAACGATAGCTATTCTTTAACGTCCTCATAAATTTATTGGTAAAAACCTTTTTCTTTTGGCCATAAAGCGTATGTTGATTCAGCCATTGTTCTGCTTGATTTCTTGATAGATATTTCATGAAATCTTCCTTTCCAATATTTAGAATTGCAGCTACTTTGACTGTATCCCTGTACACACTATTGTAGTGCTTTAATAGCTGAAAGTATAATGACAGCTAGAACCATTTTCTCTGGACACTTTTTAGCTGGTAAATAAATGATAAAATATTGTTGATTAGAAAGTTGAGGATGAAATGAAAAAAATCGGGAAACTATCGTTAGTTTTGTTAGCTGGCTTAGCTTTAACGGGATGCAGTCAAAACTCTAAGCAAAATACTGCACCAAAGAAAAATGCAACTATAAAAACTGCTAAAAATAATCAAAAGCCTACAAGAATGGGGCATTTATCTGCTCAGGACTTAACTCCACAAAAAACTGTTGCAGTTGTAGTTGCATATGCAGGTAATCGTTACTCTGGCAGTTGGAATAAAGTCTTGCTTAATGGCAAGCAAAATGGGATCGAAGTTGATTTGAAGAATCAATCAGATTATTCATATATGAATGAAGGTAGCGGAGTAGCCTACATGGTTTCAGAAAATGCAGGATATACTCTGAAACAAATAAATGGTAAAAATATTTATTATCTCTTTTTAAATGGTAAAAAGCTAGAATCAGTTACTATGAAAGAAATGATTGCTTATTTGAATAAACGGGATTCAGATAAGTTGGTGAATAGCTTGGCTAAAAATGCCAAAGTTAACGATGAACGTTCAGATTCTAATAATGCTTCTCCGAATTCTACTGGTAAAAAATCTAACTTGCCTGGAGATGATGGACTATTAAATGTCCCAAAAGAACTACAAGGAACTTGGTATACTTATCCTGCTGATGATGACAAACTAGAAACTATTAAGATTAGTCAAAATAAAATCAATGATGGCTACAGTTCACTAGAGTTACATAAAATTAACATTAAATTTGCTAACGAACATTTATATAGCGATATGTCCAAGTCTTATAGAAATGCTACTAAGAATTGGGGCATGGCACAGATGATAGGGAAGAAGATCCATAACATTGATTACTTGAATGTCCGTACCTGGATGCAAGGTGCTGGTGATGGTATTTATTATGGTGCTCATACTGAAAACGGTCAGTCAGTTGTAGTTATTGGTGAGGGTGCAGGACTATGGACAAATAGTGTTGCTTGGAAGACACCGCAACTTGCACAACAGTATAAACACAAGAAATTTAGAGATTTATTCTATCAGGATGACCAATAAAATGAAAAAGATACCTTTAATCTTAATGCTAGGACCACAAGCGTCTGGTAAATCTAGTTTTATTAAGATGAATAATTTACAAAACTATACTATTTCTGGAGAT
Source organism: Lactobacillus sp. UMNPBX16 (assembly GCF_002553775.1). Classification (NCBI taxonomy): domain Bacteria; kingdom Bacillati; phylum Bacillota; class Bacilli; order Lactobacillales; family Lactobacillaceae; genus Lactobacillus; species Lactobacillus sp. UMNPBX16. The sequence goes on along the minus strand of NZ_PCYU01000044.1, from coordinate 5,572 downwards.
GAAATTAGAATTCGCCTAAATGGGATCAATTCTAATAATGGTCACCCTCAGATAAATTTTGTCCCGCAAACAGAATCAATTGTATGGCATATTTTTTATGAAGAACTAGACACACGTTTGCAGAATAAGTTGCCAACTGTCATAGATAATACGAATCTGGCTGGTCATGGATTCAATCCAATCAGCGATATTCTGAAAAGAGTGCCAGTCGATTATCAAGTATATGTCATTGATTGTTTTAAGCCATTATTGGACTCCAAAGATTCATTCAGTGAGGAGTCTCTAGATCATGCATTAAAAACTCTTGTGCAGCGCAATCGTGATCGAGAATATTCAGTGAATATGGATATAATTAAACGTTTTGTTGGCTATTATAAAGATTTTAAAATACCAGATAAAGTCAAAGTGATCAGTTCTGCAGATTTGCAGCAAGCACAGGATATAATCGATATGGTGTTAAATTATCGATAAACATATTTTTCAGAGATTTTGATATAATCAGGACAGAATAATGGATGAAGACGATAAATTCCAAAAATCAAATAAATTATTAGATATAGGCGCTGAGGCCTACCGCAATGGTGATTACCTAAAAGCACAAAAATATTATGAATATGCAGCAAAGCTAGGTAACACTCAAGCTATCTGTAATTTGGGCTATATTTATGAATATGGTCGTACAGGGAAGCGTGATTACAAGAAGGCGTTTTACTGCTTTAAGATTGCCGCAGATGACGGTAGTGCAGAAGCCTGTTATAAAGTAGGAGATAGTTACTTCTATGGAGATGCAATAAAACAAAATTACAACTTGGCTCTTGAGTACTATATCAAAGCAGAAGATTTTGCTAATAAATCTGGTATTGATGATGATATTAAATCAGATATTTATTATCGTTTAGCGCTATGTTTGTACAAAGGGTATGGTACAGATGAAGATCCATTATCTGCATTAGAATACATAAATGAAGCTGAATATTACTCTTATTGTGACCACTTTGAAGATAAATTCATGTGGCAATCAATAGCTAAGAGAATTGAATCACTAAGAGCTGAGATTTTACAAAGACTAGATGAATATTTAAAAAATTAATAACATCGACGAGTCGCATCCCTAAACCGGACGCGGCTTTTTTAATCTGAAATTTTATTAAAAATAAGACCAAAGCTTTTGTGTTATGTTTCATTGATACGATAACTACAAACAAGATTATAATAACAATTGCTAGATAATGATGTGAAAAATTTATTAATACATAAGGAAGAATGATTGATATGACTTTGACATGAAAGAAAACACTGAAAAATAAATTACAGCAAAATGCGGATCAAGTTCAGCATTTTGGAATACGTAAATTATCTATCGGTGTCACTTCAGTGTTGTTATCAACTTTGTTTTACGTTGGTGCGATTAATACAAATACTGTACAAGCAAGTACGGTAGATAGCGGTGTGCAAACTGCGAAAGTAGTACAGAAGAAAGCAGATTCTTCTGTGTAAGCTGGTTTAAATAAAGATAAAACAGATGATGTTTCTGGTAAGGCTGCTGAACCAACTTCTCAAGAAAACGATAATACTGCAGATAATTCTGTTGAAAATCATACAGAAAATAATTTGACAGTCTCTAAACCCGAATCAACTATTAAAGCTAGACAATTAGCTGAAAGCAAAGTAAAAAATTCTAATGTTCAAACTCAAAATGGGGGTAGAGCAGCCTAGTGCAACTGCTAAGCCAATCGAAGTTCAGCCTAACCAGGATGCCAATGCTAATAAGGCAGAAATCGGTCAAGGCCAAGCTGAAGAAACTAACCTATCATGATGGTGACTTTATCATCCCCGCAGGTTATGAATTAGTAAGTATGTTACCAACCAGCTATAAATTTAAAGCTTCTGACAATGATCCAATTGATATTCATTTGAAGCATAAAGTAATAGTTATCACACCAAATGATCCAAAGCAGTCAACTGATAAGTTGCCAGATAATCCAAGTAAGAATTATCTAACTGGTGTTAGTCAAAATGATTTAAACGAAATGATCAAACGTCAAATTACGGTAGTCAGACCTGATGGCAATACCATTGATGCTAGTCAATTGATAACGCTAACGAGAACTGCGACATTAGATGAAGTAATGCTCATGTACGGTAAAGAAGCAAGCAACCTAAAACAATAGATAGACCGCCAGCACTACACTATTCCGAACCAAAGACCAAAAGATAAGCATTTTGAGAAAATCTAAACTTTTGGATTTTCCTACAATGCCGACTACGGCGGAATCCCTCCCACTCCTTATATATTTCTTTCTGTATACATTGAATTTGTATTTAGTAAAATGCAGACAACACCACGGATCGGCTTTTGGCTGGACAATTCCAACCAAACACCGCAGCAGACAGTAGAAACCATTCTGAACGTTAGGAAGCCGGTATGATTGTTACATATAAGGGGAAGAAAAATTTCTTTTAGATACTTGTTTTCCTAAAACTGATGTGATATAATTAATTCAATTCCAGAAAAGGAGTAAAAAATATGCGGCAAGGTATTCTTAAATAAAACTATAATCAAATAGTGGGAACAAAGGATTATGATAGTCCCTTTTGTAGGGGCTTAGTTTTTTGTACCCAATTTAAGAATACTTTTGCCTTATCAATTTTGACATACACATATACAGCACTCACAAACAGGTGTATGCTGTATATGTGTATGTCCGCAAATTATCATCCCCAGTGGTAAAAGTATTTTACTGCTGGGGATTTTTTTATGCCCTTCGGGGCAGTAAAGGGAGGACAATCACATGAAAATAATCAATATTGGAATTCTTGCCCATGTAGACGCTGGAAAGACGACCTTGACGGAGAGCCTGCTATATGCCAGCGGAGCCATTTCAGAACCGGGGAGCGTCGAAAAAGGGACAACGAGGACGGACAGCATGTTTTTGGAGCGGCAGCGTGGGATTACCATTCAAGCGGCAGTCACTTCCTTCCAGTGGCACAGATGTAAAGTCAACATTGTGGATACGCCCGGCCACATGGATTTTTTGGCGGAGGTGTACCGCTCTTTGGCTGTTTTAGATGGGGCCATCTTGGTGATCTCCGCTAAAGATGGCGTGCAGGCCCAGACCCGTATTCTGTTCCATGCCCTGCGGAAAATGAACATTCCCACCGTTATCTTTATCAACAAGATCGACCAGGCTGGCGTTGATTTGCAGAGCGTGGTTCAGTCTGTTCGGGATAAGCTCTCCGCCGATATTATCATCAAGCAGACGGTGTCGCTGTCCCCGGAAATAGTCCTGGAGGAAAATACCGACATAGAAGCATGGGATGCGGTCATCGAAAATAACGATAAATTATTGGAAAAGTATATCGCAGGAGAACCAATCAGCCGGGAAAAACTTGTGCGGGAGGAACAGCGGCGGGTTCAAGACGCCTCCCTGTTCCCGGTCTATTATGGCAGCGCCAAAAAGGGCCTTGGCATTCAACCGTTGATGGATGCGGTGACAGGGCTGTTCCAACCGATTGGGGAACAGGGGAGCGCCGCCCTATGCGGCAGCGTTTTCAAGGTGGAGTATACAGATTGCGGCCAGCGGCGTGTCTATCTACGGCTATACAGCGGAACGCTGCGCCTGCGGGATACGGTGGCCCTGGCCGGGAGAGAAAAGCTGAAAATCACAGAGATGCGTATTCCATCCAAAGGGAAAATTGTTCGGACAGACACCGCTTATCCGGGTGAAATTGTTATCCTTCCCAGCGACAGCGTGAGGTTAAACGATGTATTAGGGGACCCAACCCGGCTCCCTCGTAAAAGGTGGCGTGAGGACCCCCTCCCCATGCTTCGGACGTCGATTGCGCCGAAAACGGCAGCGCAAAGAGAACGGCTGCTGGACGCTCTTACGCAACTTGCGGATACTGACCCGCTTTTGCGCTGCGAGGTGGATTCCATCACCCATGAGATCATTCTTTCTTTTTTGGGCCGGGTGCAGTTGGAGGTTGTTTCCGCTTTGCTGTCGGAAAAATACAAGCTTGAAACAGTGGTAAAGGAACCCACCGTCATTTATATGGAGCGGCCGCTCAAAGCAGCCAGCCACACCATCCATATCGAGGTGCCGCCCAACCCGTTTTGGGCATCCATCGGACTGTCTGTTACACCACTCCCGCTTGGCTCCGGTGTACAATACGAGAGCCGGGTTTCGCTGGGATACTTGAACCAGAGTTTTCAAAACGCTGTCAGGGATGGTATCCGTTACGGGCTGGAGCAGGGCTTGTTCGGCTGGAACGTAACGGACTGTAAGATTTGCTTTGAATACGGGCTTTATTACAGTCCGGTCAGCACGCCGGCGGACTTCCGCTCATTGGCCCCGATTGTATTGGAACAGGCATTGAAGGAATCAGGGACGCAACTGCTGGAACCTTATCTCTCCTTCACCCTCTATGCGCCCCGGGAATATCTTTCCAGGGCTTATCATGATGCACCGAAATACTGTGCCACCATCGAAACGGTCCAGGTAAAAAAGGATGAAGTTGTCTTTACTGGCGAGATTCCCGCCCGCTGTATACAGGCATACCGTACTGATCTGGCCTCTTACACCAACGGGCAGAGCGTATGCCTTACAGAACTGAAAGGGTATCAGGCCGCTGTCGGCAAGCCAGTCATCCAGCCCCGCCGTCCAAACAGCCGCCTGGACAAGGTGCGCTATATGTTTCAGAAGATAGGGAAATGACTATGAGTAAACTTCTCCCCTATGAAACAATCGTCAAAGCCCATGAGGGCGACCCGGACGCAATCGACACCATTCTTTCCCACTATGCCGGATATATCCGCTACTGTTCCAAAGTACACGGGAAAGTCAACGCCGAAGTTGAGGAACATATAAAGCAACAGCTCATTGCCGCCCTGTTCAAATTTCGCTTTGACCGATAAACAAAGAACAAACACTGGCTGTCATTAGCGGTTTCACTCCAGCCAGTTTACAATTCATCTATTCCTAAAGGAAGCAGGTCATAGTATAATAGAACCAACGACAAATATACTTTTAGGGGAGATATAGCAATATGAAAAGTAATAAATACTTAACTATTGGCTTATTAACAGGATTTATTGTCGGTGGTTGCATAGGTGTGTTGGCATGGGCGTTTTTGCAAAATCTTTTTGCTATTTCTATTTGTGCAGGTATCGGAATGTTGATTGGAATTGTTATAGGTACATTGATTGATTATGAAAAAAATAATCATCAAGAGAAATAGAAAAAATGCACAATGCCTTAAAGGAAAAACAGGAATTTATTGTGCTATCCATCATCGGGCCAACCTGACCTGAACTTTCAAAACTGAATATCCACCGCCCATCGGCGGCCAGCGAAAGCAGTAAGTCTGAAAAAGATTTGCTGCTTTTTTTCTACCCAAAGTCAAGTATTATCAATGATTTAAGAAAATAAATTTACTTGTTTTAATGATGCGAATAAGGTTAAAGCAAATAAGAGTTTAAATTTAAGAAAAAGCGAAAGTACCACAAATAAGCCTATGAATACTTGTAGTTTTTCCATAGGTTGCTTATACTCAAGTTGATTATTTGATTTCA
>NZ_PCYU01000043.1:0-40410 GCF_002553775.1 Lactobacillus sp. UMNPBX16 | reverse complement strand
TTGACTTTGGGTAGAAAAAAGCAACCTAAAAAATTATTTGGGAGTCATCCTCATGATTCTAGGTCACTTATGTTACTTGATATTCATGTATTATATGTTAATTTAAACAAATTCTTTGATTAGATGCAATGGCGTTTTTAATTCGGTAAGTGTCATTGTTTTTTGTTTATAGCCTCAGAGAAATCTCCATCTATGCTAAACTATTACCAAAATATTTGAGGGAAATTACTATGCAAATTAAAGAAATCAGTAAACTTAATCAACCAACTGAACAAAAACCTTTAACCATCTGGGAAAACAGTGTCCACGCCACACATAAATTTTTAAACAATGATGAAATCTTGCAAATACGCAACTATGTACCACAAGCATTTAAACAAGTGGAGCATTTATTAATAATTATCGATCATGAGCAAATTAAAGGTTTTATGGGAATCAATGACCAAAAAGTTGAAATGCTCTTCATTGATGCGCAAACACGCAGCAAGGGATATGGCAGCAAATTATTGAATTACGGTATTCAAGAGTTAAACATTGATGAATTAGCTGTCAATGAACAAAACCCACAAGCAGTTGGCTTCTATGAACATCTGGGATTCAAGGTAGTTAAACGCTCTGAAACGGATGATCAAGGTAATCCTTATCCAATTTTGAAAATGAAATTATTTAACTAAATATTTTTAAGTAATATTATTTGCCTAATAATATACTCTTCTATATTATAGAAGACGCTGCTGATACGGATGTATAACGGACTGATAATCCTTTCCGTAAATTACCTGTAAGTCAGATAAGGCGAACAGCAAGGATACCTGCTGTTTTCTGAATCTTGGAGATATTCTTATCAGAGATAGGTCCAAAAGACTTTCTGCCAGGCGATGGTAGTCAATGTATTTCAGCGTAAGGCTTTTTCTGAGCTGGCAAGCACAATAAGTTGATGTGAAAATCAGCTTGCATCAGGGTTTTTGACCTAATAATTAAGGCGGAAAACTTAATTGGAACCTCAATGTAATGACCAACAAGCTTGTTTGCTGTGACGTATGCGATCAAAAGCATGCTATAACAGGTCAGAAAAGAACGAGTAGCTTAATCGGCAAGATTAAATGATACTATTAGGTACAATATATAGAACGCACATCAAGTGAAAATTTACGGTAAGCAATCCGTTTAGGACTTCGGTAGGTTCTTTGAACCCAACGCAAGAAAGAAGCAGAAATAGCTAATCTGTGGGCGGTCTTGTTATCCTATGGCTGAATAAAGAAAAGAAAAGTATGAAAAGCATATTTTTCTAACGTTGGATGCAAAAATGATTAGTTGCTAATAACAACCAGTAGCATTAATTAAAAGGAGACCGGTTTGTCTATGAAGACAGCTGGTCTCTTTTTAATATTCTAATTATTTTACTGTATTATCACCTGACACTGTGTGCATCCCTAAGTGACTGCCATTTGTCTCCTTACCTACCTGTGCATGAGTTGCCTTACCACCAAAGATTGAATTATCACCGACTACAGTCTTCAAATCACATTGATCCACTTCAATATTTTCAGCCAAATTATCACCTGAAGTCGTTGCCACATCAAGATCATCAAGAATTTGGCTATCTTTAATGGTAAAGTCACCGCTAACTAGCTTAATCTTACCACGATTTAGTAATACCTTCTTTAATTTAATATCACCTGAAGTTTCAGTTATTGCAACTTCATCTACTTTTACTTTCTTCAAATGAAGATCACCACTAAGAGCAGTAAATGTTAATGTCTCTAACTCAACTTGTTTTACAACAGTGTCACCACTAGTCAACTTCAAAGTAGCGTTAACTAATTTATGTTCTACCGGCACTGTAACTTTTAATGCACCAATATCATCTTGACTCACAATACTGATTTCAACATGCTTTCTTTTCCAGAATTTACCATTCTTGCGTTCAACCTTAGGTTCTTTTAATTCAAGAGTTTTACCCGCATTAGTCACAATCGGCCTCTTATCTTCTGGACCGTGGTAATGTACCTCGAACTGATCGCCGCCAACCAATGTAAAATCAATATCTACTAAATCCACGCTCAATTTGTCAAAGCTATCATTGCTTAAAACTTCATCAACAATTTTCACTTCATTGTCTTCATTTTTGTCAAAAAACATTTTCTTTCTCCTCATTTTTACCTTTTAGCTATTATTCTTATTTTTCTTTAAGTTTACTATCATATTACTATTTTTCAACCGTAATTTACTAAGTGGTCAAAATTTGCGGCTGAAATGCAAAAATAGACAACTTAAGTTTTAACTTAAGTCGTCTATCCTTCATCCTAAAATTTTCTTTTTCAATTCGTCTAAACGATCAATTTTAAACGTGAACGCCTGTATCCCTAATTCACTTGCAGCTTTGGTATTATTTTCCAAATCATCAACAAATAAACATTCTTCTGGCTTTAAATCATATCGTTTTAACAAACATTGATAAATCTGCTTATCAGGCTTCATCATTTTTTCCTGTGCAGAAAAGACAAAACCATCAAAATAATCACCCATCGAAGAATTTTTAACAAAGTTAGCAAATTCCATCCCTGTATTAGACAAGGCGTAGATATGATAGCCTTGCTTTCTTAGTTGATCCATAAAACGAAAAACAGGTTCATAGAAATCTACATTTTCAGGCCAAGTTGTCATAATTTGCTTAACCTTCTTCTGCAGCTCAACAGGTACGCAACTAATAAAAATCGTAGTCGCCTCTTTTTCATCGATTTTTCCTGCATCAATTTCAGACCATTCTTTTGATTCAAAAATCGTTTTTCTCAATAAATCATGTTCTTGTGGAGTCAGTTCATAATGATTGAGGATTTCATCAGGATTGTAATTCATGATGACATTACCGAAATCAAAAATAATATTCTTTAGCATAAAATGTCCCTTCTAATACTTTTAATTCACATCTTAATTTTATGCTTTCTTGTATCACTGCGAAAGAAAAATAAAAATTGACTTTTTCTTTTTATCAAATAAACACAGGATAAGTGAAGTCATTAAATCTTTTAGCCAAGAGCATTGTAATAGACACATAATACAGTGTAATGATTATTATCAATTACATAAAAAGGATGATGATTTTGAATAAAAAAGCATTCAGCCTAGACGGCAATCAATTAAAAACTTTAGCAGTTGTGTTTATGATCTTTGATCATATCTACAGCTATCTTCTATTGGATATTCTACCAAATTGGTGCAGTTTAATTGCTCGCTTCGTTGCTCCACTTTTCGTTTTCATGTTAATTGTTCCCCATGACCCTGGCATTGCATATACTGCATAAAAGTCATTGCCAGTAAACTTTTCAAGATGCGTTTTGTCTTTGCCAAATTCATCCTTACCTGTCTCAGTAGCATGTTGATATTTTACAAAAGTATCTTTTAGACTATTTGCATCAATCTTCAATTTATTAGCTAGTTCAACAATTGAATTGGCATGTACATATACTTGGGGATTTTCTTCTACTTTATCTAGTTTTTCCTTAAATGCTGAATCCATTTTTTTGCCATCATAAATCAAATAATACTTTTCACTTCCATGCTTGTACATTTCCGTTGTTAAATTCAAGAAATTATATGGTGCCTCATTAGAAAAACGTTTGCCATTCTCATCAATTAACATTGCTTTTGAATAATCAGGTACAGTATTCCAAGTGATAAATAATTGTGGGGGCAAAATCAATCGTTCCATTCTTATAAACATCATTATTTGAAAACTCTGCATTAACAGCTTTCAGTAAACTATAACCATCACCAGTATTGGCAGGACTAGCTTCGTTAAAGACATGAACCTTAGCAACAGATGGTGTGACCTTATTAAGAAGATCATCCTTTTCATAAGAAGCACTGCCTGTGGCAATTACTACAGCTTTAGCACTAATAGTAAATTCACCTGCTGAATTTCTCACTTGCAACCCTGATACTTTGGTTCCATCATCTATTATTTTTGTAACCCGACTGTTCAAATAAAACCCGCCGCCATGTTCTTTAATGTAATTAGCCAGCAGTTCTGCTAAATGTGCGCCATTAGTGAAATTAGCAATAATAATTGGACTATCAGAAAAAATACTTACTTGCGAATTTGTTAAGGCTACTAAATCATCAAATGTTTTTCCAGACTCTTCTAACAATTGTTTTAAGAATTTTTGATCGTGCTCCTTAGTTGCATTTTTATTAACATGATCGACAAAGTTCAATAACCTTATCATTGTCGGTAGCTATAATTACAGTCGCATTATTAATTTGCTGCTTTAATCCTTCTTCACTCGGGTAAACACCCCAATGCCAGTCGGGACTATAATCATCCGTTTTTTGATCAAGACAAACTTGTTTGTAAAAAGCACAAATTTGGCTTAAATCTTGAACAGTAGCAGTTCTTATTTGCAAAAAAATTCCCCTTCTATTCTATAGTTTTCGATTATAACAAAAATGCATCCCCTTCCCAAGTAGGATGTGGACGCATTCATTTAATCTATATTTTATTCATCAATCTCAGGGGCCTTGCCGATTTGAGCTTGCATCATCCAGATTCTCTTTTCAATATCTGTATGGCATGACGTTAAGATATCATTTGAGCCATAGTCGCCTTCCTCGTCACTTACCTTGATCCCTTCTTCATAAAGGTGCTCCAAATAACGATAACCAGCAATGATAGTCGCAAATCTTTCTCTAGTTGAAATTCCCCATTCGCCAGGATGAGCTTCGATCTTAGTATGATCAAGCACTTCCTGTAAGCTTGAATATGGTGACCCATCAATGGTAATCAATCTTTCAGAGATCAAGTCACGTTGTTCATCAAGTTCATCCATTACCTTGTCTAAATATGGGTGCAATTTTAAAAATTCAGGTCCACGCATATACCAATGTTGTTGGCGGACAACCATCATTAATTGAGTAGTATCAGCAACAGCTTGATTTAATATTTCTTTGGTTTTAGGATACTTCATAAATTTGCCCTCTTTCAATTAGTAACTTAACTTTATATAACTATTATATATTTTGTTATCGCTTTCATCAAATTATATGTTTTATGTAATAAAAATGTGTCCGAACAAGCACATTTTTAAGTAAGTTTAAAAGAAAATTTTACTCATAATAATCATGAATACCAACAAACAAGTTGAGCTAACTGCGGCAGCCCCAAAGACTGAACCGCCACGCTTAAAGATTACCTTGAAGTTAACGGAAATTCCCAATGCAGCCATTGCCATCCCTAAAAAGACATATGCTGCTTGCACTAAGAAGTCTAAAGTCCGCGCAGACATTGGTAAAAATGTACCAATAATACTAGTTAAGATAAATCCACCCAAGAACCAAGGAATTGGTAATTTCTTCGGTGCTCTAGTATGTTCTGCTTCACTTTCCGTAACCAAACGCTTTTGGTACCAATAGCCCACAATTAAAGCAACCGGTGCTAAAAGTAATACACGAGATAACTTCATAATTAGAGCGCTATCCAAACTGACTTCACCAAAAGCACTTCCCGCTGCAACCGCATGAGCAATTTCGTGTAAAGATCCACCCGCTACTACTCCATATTGTGTATCAGTTAAGCCAAGAAGCGGTTTGAGCACGATTTCAAGTAATGTAAACACCGTTCCCATGACACAAACAACAGCCACCGCTAGAACTTCGTTTTCTCTTTTTCTTTCTTCATCGCTTGTCTCAATTTGTGGTGACACGCCCATAACGGCAGCTGCACCACAAACTCCACAACCACAAGCCGACAAAATAGCTAACTCATCTTCAGCACCAAACTTACGGCTAAGCCAATAAGTAAGCACAATTGTTCCACTAACTGCCAGCGCCGCAACCAGTATAGTCTTAACTCCTGCATCAGCCAACTTAGTCAAATTGAGTCTAAATCCTAACAAGATAATCCCTAATCTTAAAAATTTGTTGGAAATAAAACCCATGCCAGCTTTCGCTTCAGCTTGTACGCTCTGAGGCGTTATTTGCAATGCAATCCCTAATAACAATGCAATTACCAATGCCCCGATTAAGTTTACGTATGGCAATTTAGCCAAGAAAATTCCTGCTACAGAACAAAATAAGGTCATCGCCGTAGCTAACCAGAATGATTTAGTTTTAATTATGTTTGTCAACAAAAATCCCTCCATATGTGATCTGTTTAATTTGACAAACACAACTCCCTTTATGATGATAGTAATAAGTATACTATTATTTTCTATTTTTGACAAGGTAAATTGTTAATAAATTCACATTAGCTAAAAATAAAATATTTTGGCATTATTTAGTTAAGTAGGTTATAATACTTTTGTTACGGAGTGTTGGCAGAGTGGTAATGCACCGGACTCGAAATCCGGCGAACCAAGTTTTCCTTGGCGCGCAGGTTCAAATCCTGTACACTCCTTTTGTCAATATGTGGAAAAGACCAAGTGCAGTGCTTGGTCTTTTTTATCTTAGTCATTTTTTAATATTTAAATGCTATACTTGCTAATAGCACATTATTTGAAGATATAGAAAAGAGATTATATATTATGTGTACTTCAATTATTTTCAGTCCACAAGATCACTATTTTGGACGTAACCTCGATCTTGAGATTACTTTCGGCCAACAAGTTGTAGTTACCCCACGCAATTATGCTTTCAACTTCCGCAAGATGCCTGAAATGAAGCATCATTATGCTATGGTTGGTATTGCACTTGATGCTGGTAATTATCCGCTCTACTTTGACGCAGCTAATGAAAAAGGTTTAGGCATGGCAGGACTTAACTACCCTGACAATGCTACCTACTATGATGAAGTTGCCAATAAAGACAACATTGCTTCATTTGAATTTATTCCCTGGATTCTGGGTCAATGCGCAACTGTAGCGGATGCTAAGGTATTACTTAAAAAGATCAACATTGTTAACCTTAATTTCTCTGACAAGATGCAGGCATCCCCACTTCATTGGTTAATTGCCGATAAGACAGGTGTTTCAATTGTCGTTGAAACCGATAAAGATGGAATGCACGTTTATGATAATCCTGTCGGTTGCCTGACTAACAATCCTCAGTTTTCATGTCAATTATTTAATTTAAATAATTATGCTGATGTTTCACCTGCAATGCCTAAGAACAACTTTTCAAAAGAGGTCAATATGAATGGCTACAGCCGTGGGCTTGGTTCACGCAATTTGCCAGGTGGGATGGATTCAGAATCGCGCTTTGTTCGTGTAGCTTTTAACAAGTTCAACGCTCCTGTTGGTAAAAGTGAGGAAGAAAACGTAGACAATTACTTCCATATTTTGCATTCTGTTGAACAACAAAAGGGACTTGATCAAGTTGGCCCTAATTCATTTGAATACACTATTTACTCTGATGGTACCAACCTTGACAAAGGGATTTTCTATTACACTACTTATACTAATCAGCAAATTAATGTCGTTGACATAAACAAAGAAGACCTCGATGCTAAGGATTTAATCAAGTATGATATGTTAACTAAGCCAACATTTAATCACCAAAACTAAATAATTGAAAAATAATGTTAATTTTATTTAAAGATTAGCATTATTTTTGTTTTTCCGGTTAAAATAGATTGTACTTATATAGTAATTGGGGATTTTCTTATTAATGAATAATTATTTTGTACTGCTACTGTCTGCGGCAGTTTTGCTCTGGCTTATTTTTAATATCAAAAATTCACGTCGTTTCAATCTATTTGATCACTGGCTTCACCACCAATTGGTCAAACGTCATGATGGCTACAGCTGGCAGGTTATCGCTTTTATTAATGATCCTAAACTAATGGTCGTTTGGGATGTATTATTAGCAGGCCTACTTTTAAACGAAGAACGAAATCTAACCGCTCTTTGGGTATTAGGAACTCTAGGATTTGCTGACATTTCTGGTATTATTCTAAAAAAACTTATTCGGCGCAAGCGACCATTATTACATTCCGATAAAGAAGATGGCTATAGCTTTCCCAGCGGTCATGTTTTAGGTGCCACAACCATGGGCTTAATCGTACTACAACTATTTGCCAAAGATCTTGGAACCGGATTTGTTATTGCCGTAGTAGCTATTTGGGCAATGGTAATTTTCTCTCGTTTAAGTTTAAAGGCCCACTATCCTTCTGATGTTCTTGGTGCTACTAGTTTAGCAATCGTTTGTTTCAGTATTTCGCAGCAACTATTTTTAGCGATTTAAAAAGGATCACGTTCAGCACTTGAGCGTGATCCTTATTTTTTATTCATGAAAGCCTACCATAATGCCGCCTTCTTCAGCATAGAAACTACATAAACCATGCATTGGACGAATAGCAATTTGAGCTTCAGGGTATTCCTCCAATATTTTATTTTTAATTATTTCTGCATCTTTTTCATTTTCGCAATGATCGATTATCACTTCGCCACCGTGATAATTATCTTCCTTCATATACTTGATAATTTCACGGATGGCCTTTTTCATTCCACGAGCCTTAGTAAGTGGCTCAAGTTTTCCTTCTTTACTTGCTGTTCCGATCAAGTTGATTTTGAGCAAACCTGCGATTTTGGCTACAGCTGGTGAAACACGACCGTTTAAAGATAAATTATGTAGTGATTGCAAAACAAAAAGCAAATGAGTCTGCATTCTAAACTTAGCAATTGCTTCTTCTAGATCTACAAAGCGCATTTCACCTTGCAGCATTTTCTCAATACCATGGACTATGATTGCTAGCTCAGGTCCCGCACTTCTTGAATCAACTACTATAATTTTACTCAAGGGATGTTTTTCCTCATACATTGCTTTTGCCTGAAGGGCTGAAGAAAAAGTGCCACTCATCCCGCTGGTCATTGTGACGATAATCGCTTTTTCTGTTCCTTCAAGTGCGTCAAGCCATGCTTGAATACTTGGACAAGTTGTTTTGCCTGCCACATTATTTTGGTTCATATTGGACAAAAATTCCTTCATATTCAAATCTTGATTATCAAGGTAGTCCTTACCACCAAAAGAAATTGTCAGAGGCACTACTTCCAAATTACGCGCCGGATCATTATTCATATTGGCACTTGAGTCAACAATTAATTTAATATTTTCCATTTTAGATTCCTTATTTTTTTGTATTTATTTTAATACATATATTATAGTCCTTTGATATAGAGTTTTTTAGGCTGCTTTACTAATTTTTAAAATGTAAACCGCTTTCATATGTTTACACCGTCACAAAGTTAGGCTAAAATTTGAGATGTAAAGCGGAGCAAAAATTGTTCCGTATGGTATGAAAAACATACCATAATTTTTGAGGAGGTTTATTAATGCTCAAATCAGTTATTGAAAATGTACACGCACTTGAAATTTTCGACTCACGTGGTAACCCAACTGTTGAAGTTCACGTTACTCTTTCAAACGGTGTCGTAGGTAAGGCTGAAGTTCCATCAGGTGCTTCAACTGGTGAAAACGAAGCTGTTGAATTACGTGACGGTGGTTCACGTCTTGGTGGTAAGGGTGTTTCAAAGGCTGTTAACAACGTTAACACTGAAATTAACGATGCTCTTAAGGGTATGGACCCATACAACCAACCAAAGATTGACAAGACCATGATTGACTTAGACGGTACTCCAAACAAGGGTCGTCTTGGTGCCAACGCTATCTTAGGTGTATCTATGGCTGTTGCAGTTGCAGCTGCTAACGATGCTCACCTTCCATTGTACAGATACCTTGGCGGTACTGATCTTGAAATGCCACAAACTTTCCACAACGTTATCAACGGTGGTGAACACGCTGACAACGGTATCGACATTCAAGAATTCATGATCACTCCAGTTGCTAAGACTTCATTCCGTGACGGTTTCGAAAAGATCGTTAACGTATACCACACCTTGAAGAAGGTTCTTGAAGACATGGGTTACGAAACTGGTTTAGGTGACGAAGGTGGTTTCGCTCCTAACATGAAGAACTCAGAAGAAGCTTTGAAGGCTCTTCACGAATCAATCATCAAGGCTGGTTACAAGCCAGGTGAAGATATCGCTATTGCATGTGACTGTGCTGCTTCATACTTCTACAACAAGGATGATCACAAGTACCACCTTGAAGGTAAGGTTCTTACTGATGAAGAATTAGCAGATTACTACGACAAGCTTTTGGACGAATTCCCAGAATTAATTTCTATGGAAGACCCATACGACGAAAACGATGTTGACGGTATGGTTAAGTTCACTAAGAGCCACAAGGACCGTATCCAAATCGTTCTTGACGACTTCATTTGTACTAACCCTGCACTTTTGACTAAGGCTATCAAGGAAGGTGCTGGTAACGCTTCACTTATCAAGTTGAACCAAATCGGTACTGTTACTGAAACCCTTGAAACTATCCGTCTTTCACGTAAGAACGGTTACAACACTATGATTTCTCACCGTTCAGGTGAAACTGGTGACACCTTTATCGCTGACTTAGCTGTTGCTGTTAACGGTGGTCAACTTAAGACCGGTGCTCCAGCTCGTTCAGAACGTGTTGAAAAGTACAACCGCTTACTTGAAATCGAAGAAGAACTTGGCGATGGTGAACGTCTTGCCTTCTTCCCAGACGATGTTGATCACGATTAATTTCGAGTTAACCGAGTACAATTTCAAAAAAAGCATGAGAATTAATTTTCTCATGCTTTTTTGCTTACTCATTTAATCTTTATTTTACTAATTGACTAAAGATTTTATTCAAAGATGTATCTTTGACTACTTTAACTATAATTGGATTACCATTCTTAGATTGATCAAGCAAGATAATTGGTTTGTTAGTTTTAAGGCAGAATAAGTAAGTATTGTGCCAAGATTTAAAGTCATCATTAGCTATTGCCAGCACATTATAATCATATTTTGCCTTGCCCGTTGGACTGTAGCCTATCTTAATTGACTTTTCATTCAAAACAAACCGATTAGTTGCTAGCACTCCAGGATAAGTTGCACCCTTTTTGGTCTTTAAATTCTTTTTCCCATCATAAAACTGATAGGTCTGACCGGACTTTTTACCCCAGTTATTGACTGCAGTCTTTAACTTGGCTGTCTTAGCTGTATTCCAAATTACAACAGCCGACTTTTTAGTCTTATTTTTCTTATTCTCTTTGATTTTCTTTTTCGAGTCTTTTTTAGGCTTAATCTTCTTGGAACTTGAAGACTGTACCTTGGCAGATTTAGCCTTTTTTACGTTTACTGTTTTCTTATTTTGTTTTACTTCACCAATCGTCACTGCATCTTTACCAAAATGTACTTGACTACAACCCGTCAAAGTCACAGCTAAAGTGACTGCAGCAATACCTACAAAAATTTTTCTATTCATAAATAGCTCCATTTGTCATTTCTTATGTCTATTATCACACAAAACCTCCCTCTTTAACCGCTGTTTAAACAAAAAAAGAGCTAATTTTCACATTAGCTCTTTTAATTAATAAATTGTAACTTGATAACGATTTGAACGATCCGTTGCTTCCGGTTTTTCTCCAATCTTGCCAACCGGCACGATGACACTCGTCTGAAAGGCAGGATCAATCCCCAGCTCCTTCTGCAATTCGCTGTCATCATTTAATCTAGCTGCGCCGCCCATTACATAAACTGAGCCAAGATCTAAGTCTGTCGCCTCAAGCATAATGTTCTCTGCACCACAGGATGCATCCCGCTCGCCAAACATGCTGTCTTTTTTAGTATTAATTATAAATAATACTAGGGCATGATAACACGCATTATCGGTCTTCGTCTCAATCTTGTCGCGCAATGCTTCATCTTTAACAGCCACCAAGCTCATTACATCTGTCTGATGCATTCCACAAGGAGTCGTTTGAAAAGCAGCAATTAGACTCTTAATCTCATCGTCTGAAATAGATTCACTGCTAAAGTTTCTAACAGCTCTCCGATTTGTAAAAATTGAATTAACCATATATGCCTCCGTTTTTACTTTACATGCCTATTTTAGCATTCAAGATTTTATTGACAACGTTTTCATGAATAATTATGATGGTGGTAAAAAGTATAGATTTTTATGAGGTGAATACATAATGAATTTAGCAGCAATTGATATTGGTGGTACAACGATTAAACTCGCAACTTGGAAAGATGGCAAATTACAAAATAACCATGCAGTTGATACTCCTAAGGATTTAAATGGCTTTTATGATGTTTTAACAGCAGAAATTAATAAAATCAAACAAGATACTAAAATCGAAGGAGTAGCCATCTCCTCACCCGGTGCCGTTGATCAAAAGACTGGAATCATTGGTGGCTCATCTGCCTTGCCTTACATCCATAATTTTAAGATTGTTGACGAATTAGAAAAAAGATTTGAATTACCTGTATCTATCGAAAATGATGCTAACTCTGCTGCCTTAGGTGAATTAGCTGCTGGTGCTGGAAAAGGTTGCAATTCAATGGCCTTTTTTGTTATCGGTACCGGAATTGGTGGAGCCTTAATTATTAATCAAAAAGTTTGGCATGGGGCTCATCTTTTTGGCGGTGAATTTGGCTACATGCTAATGGGAACACATACTTTAAGCGAACTTGCTTCTCCGGTTACAATGGCTAACCATTATAATGAAAGAACCGGTAAAAATCTTGATGGTAAAACCGTTTTTGCCTTAGCTGATCAAGATGATCCCGTTGCAAGCGATGTCCGCTCTACTCTAATTCATTCCCTGGCAGTTGCCATCTACAATATTCAACACAGCTTTGATCCTGAAAAAATAGTTCTAGGTGGTGGCATTTCTAACAACCCTGAGTTAATTCCTCTCCTAAACAAAGAAATTGATCAAATTGAAGCAAATTCAGACTTACATACCTTAAAGCCTGTCATTGCCCTCTGTTCACTAAAAAGCGATGCCAACTTGCGTGGAGCAGTTGCTAATTTCGAGCAAAAGTATCAAAATTAATCAAACTATAATTGTTATTTTATCTAAAATAATCTTTCTACAAGCCTATATAAATAGGCTTTTTTCTTTATGTAAAGTAAAAGTATAGATTTTTAACTAATTAGATCTTTATTTTTATTATTAATCTGATATACTTATTTATGTAGATAAATGAAAGTGCTTACAAAGGGAGAGAGGAAATAGATGACTGAAAAGCGCAAATTGCCATCCACCTTTTTCTGGGGCAACTCAGTTTCAAGTATGCAAACTGAAGGTGCTTGGAATGAAGATGGCAAAGGTCTCTCCGTTTATGATGTTCGCCCTGCTACTAACAAAACAACTGATTGGCATGTAGCAATTGATGAATATCATAGATACGATGAAGACCTCGACTTAATGAAAGATATGCACCTGAACATGTATCGAATTCAAATTTCATGGTCACGTGTATGTCCTGATGGCGACGGCGACTTCAACGAAAAAGGTATCGACTTTTATGATCGTTTAATCAATGCGATGCTTAAACGTGGCATTGAACCAATGATTTGTCTTTACCATTTCGACATGCCACTGAATTTAGCTAAGAAATACAATGGCTTTATGTCACGGCATGTAGTTGACGCGTTCGTTCGCTTTGGTAAAAAGATGATTGATCACTTCGGTGACCGGGTAAAGTATTGGATCGTTTTCAATGAACATAACCTTTACTTCCAAGATGAAGTTTTCAATATTTCAGGTTATGAACATGGTGACAAGAGCTTAGATGATATGTACACCATCTTCCACCATACGATGATGTGTCACATTCAATTAGCTAATTACATCCACGAAAATTATTCTGATGTAAAAATTGGCGGTATGCTTGCCTACCAACAAATTTATCCAGCTACCAGCAAACCTGAAGATATTTGGGCTGCCAAACAAGTTCAAGAATTTTTAAACTTCAATATTTATGATGCCGATACTGGTCGTGGTTACTCACCAGAAGTAATGCAATATGCCAAGAACCATCACATCAACATGGATATCACTGATGAAGACAAAGAAATTATGAAAAAAGCTAAAGCTGACTTCCTTGCCTTTTCATATTACTCATCATGGGTATTATCAAGTGACAAAATTCCTGCCAGTGAGGCTCCTAACCGCTACCTTAACCAAGGTGGCGTAGAAACCAAATACGTAAAAACTAACGATTGGGGCTGGGCAATCGATCCACTTGGCTTCAGAAATGCAATCACTACCATGTATAACTACTACCATATTCCTATTTTCCCTATTGAAAATGGGATTGGTCTTAAAGAAACATGGGATGGCAAGAATATGATCGAAGATGATGAGAGAATTGCATATCATCGCGATCACATTAAAGCCATGAAGGATGCCATTTTTGATGATGGTGCTAAGGTTCTTGGCTATCTCGGCTGGGGCTTAATCGATATTCCAAGTTCTCATGCTGATATGGAAAAGCGCTACGGTGCTATTTACGTCAACAGATCAAATCATGACTTAAAAGACTTAAAACGTGTACCTAAGAAATCATTTTACTGGTTCCAAAAGGTACTTAGTGATAATGGAGATGAATTATAATGGCTGATCAAAAACAATCTGGATTTGGCTTATGGGTTAACCAACACATAATGCCACCAATCATGAAATTCGTTAATACTAAAGCAATTACCGCTCTGCAAAATGGTATGGTTTACTCACTGCCATTCATTATTATCGGTTCTATTTTCCTGATTTTAGGAAATATTCCTATTAAGTCCGTTGCAGATGCAATTAATGCTTCTGGTTGGGGTGCTATTTTTGCACAAGCCAACAACACCACTTTCCAAATGATGGGTTTGTGGGCTGCTATTGGTATTGCTTATGTTTATGTTAAAAACGAAAATTACGAACCTTTAGCACCAGGTCTTACTTCAGCAGCTGCTTTCTTAATGCTACAAAACTTAAGCATTGATAATCCATTAAAGGCTGCTTTAACTTCAGGTCTTACTGATGGTTCAATGACAGGTAAAGTAGTAACAGAAAACATTGATAAATTGCCTCATGCTTTACAATCATTCTTAGAATCACCTGTTACTGGTGTAATTAACACTAAGTGGCTTGGTGGTGACGGTATGATCGCTGCAATTATCGTTGGTTTACTTGTTGGTTGGATCTACACAATGATTATGAAGGCAGGTTGGACTATTAAGATGCCAGCTCAAGTTCCACCTGCAGTATCTAACCAATTTACTGCTATGATTCCTTCAGGTGTTATCCTTACAGGTTCAATGTTGATTTATGCTGCATTTAATGCATTTGCACACACTGACTTCTTAAACTGGATCTACAATACTTTACAAATTCCTCTTCAAGGTATTTCAGATTCATTCGGTGGTGCTATCGCTATTGGATTCCTTGTACCATTCTTCTGGTTCTTCGGTGTCCACGGTGGTTTGATCATGGGATCACTTGTTGCTCCAATGCTTCAAGCCAACACTGCTGACAACGCTAGATTATTCGCTGAAGGCAAACTTACTATTGCTCAAGGTGCTCACGTTGTTACTAATGAATTCTACAACAACTTCATTAACTTAACTGGTTCTGGTATTACTATTGGTTTAATTATCTTCACTTTAGTTGCTGCTAAATCAGTTCAATTGAAGTCAATTGGTAAGTTAGAATTAGTACCTGGTATCTTCAACATTAACGAACCATTCCTCTTCGGTTTGCCAATCGTTATGAACCCAATGCTTGCTGTACCTTTCTTCTTAACTCCATTAGTAGTTGCTGCTTCAACTTACTTGGTTATCAAAACTGGTATTGTTCCACCACTTAATGGTGTTGCCGCTCCATGGACTACACCAGCTGTTATCTCTGGTTTCTTAATTGGTGGCTGGAAGATGGCCATCTGGCAGGCATGTACGTTACTTATTTCAATAGCTATTTACTGGCCATTTGCTAGAAAATACGATAAGGTATTGCTCGCTAAAGAAATGAAAGAAGCTAAACAAGAAGCAAATAAGTAAAAATATGCTAATCATATAAAATTAAATATAGTTTTAGAAAGAGAGATGCCATTAATGCTTGTAAAATAGTAAAAATGACGTCTCTTTTTTGATAAAGTATAGACTTTTGTTTTAAAATAGAAGTATAAGTATAAAAGTAAAGAAGATGAAAAAACATGGCAAAGGCAAAATATTTAGAGGTCGCAAGTGAATTAAAAAAACGTATTGAAAATGGTGTTTACAGTAAGCAAGAGCCCTTACCTGATCAAGAGGCATTCGCTAAAGAATTTGACGTTAGTCGTCTGACTGTAAAAAAGGCTTTCGATGGTTTGGAGCGACAAGGACTAGTTTATAAGCAATCTGGCTTAGGCACATTTGTCGCAGGCGAAATTCCAATTAAATCTGATATTGACTCTCCCGTCAATGCTTTTACTGGTTTAAGAAACTTACTAGGAAAAAACGAAGTTACAAGTAAGGTGCTACACTTCTCTGTTGAGTTTCCCGATGAGCAAATACAAAAGAACCTCGATCTAAAGCGAAATGAACCAGTCTATAACATTGTTCGACTTAGAATCTATGATGATCAACCCTACATTATTGAGCATACTTATATGCCAATTAAGCTGGTTCCCGAATTAGATGAGAAGATTCTACATGCATCAATCTATAATTACATCCATCAAAAATTGCATTTAAAGTTTGGTCATGCTTATCGAAAAATTCGTGCTGCTAAACCCAACGAATACGATAAAAAATTCTTAGATGCTAAAGATGATGACCCAATGCTTGAGCTAGAACAGATCATTTGGCTTACAAATGGGCAACCAATCGAATATTCAACCAGTAGAAATCGATACGATACTCGCGATTACGTTTTATTAGATAATAACCGATTTTAGGAGGTATTTTATGGCATTCTCAAAAAATTTCACTTGGGGTGGCGCTACTGCAGCTAACCAATATGAAGGTGGTTATGATGAAGGCGGCAAAGGCTTAAATGCCGTTGACGTTTTAACTAATGGTTCAGCAACTGAACCACGTAAAGTAACTTGGAAAAAGCCTAATGGCGAAACAGGTGCTACACCTCTAGTTTGGGGTAAGGACTTCAGCTTACCTGAAGGAGCTGTTCCTGCTTTGCTTGATGGTTACTACTACCCAAGTCACCAAGGTACAGACTTTTACCACCATTACAAGGAAGATATTAAATATATGGCAGACATGGGCTTTGATGTTTTCCGTTTATCAATGAACTGGTCCAGAATTTTACCAAATGGCGATGATGAAAAGCCTAATGAAGAAGGATTAGCATTTTACGACAAGGTATTCGATGAATGTGCTAAGTATGGTATTGAACCATTAGTTACTTTATCTCACTACGAAACTCCCCTCTCTTTAATCACTCGCTTCGGTGGCTGGAAAGATCGTCGTTTAATCGATGCTTTTGTTCATTATTCAAATATTGTAATGAATCATTACAAAGGCAAAGTTAGATACTGGCTTACTTTTAACGAAATTAACGCGATGGATATGGCTCCATACATGGGCGGTGGCCTAATCGATGGTAGTGAACAAAATCGTGCCCAAGGTGCCCACAATCAATTTGTAGCAAGTGCTAAAGTAGTTAAGTTGGCTCACGAAATCGATCCAAATAATCGTGTGGGACAAATGTTAGCCTACTCTGCTTACTACCCATACACTTGTGATCCTAAGGATCAAATTAAAGTTATGGAAGTAAAGCAAGATATGCTTTTCTATAGTGATGTTCAAACTGGTGGTCACTATCCAGAATACCGTTTGAAGAAATATGAACGTGACGGTATTAAGCTTGACGATACACCAGAAGATTATGAATTGATCGCTAAGTACCCTGCTGACTTCTTAAGTTTCTCCTGCTACACTTCAAATGTTTTAACTACTCATGAAGCAGAAGCTAAAGCATCTGGTAATGTTAGCGCAGGTGGCGTTAAGAACCCTTACCTTGAAAGTAATGCCTGGGGTTGGGCAACTGACCCAGATGTTTTAAGAATTGCTCTTAATGATCTCTGGGATCGTTACCACAAGCCTCTCTGGGTAGTTGAAAATGGTTTAGGCTCCGCCGACACTTTAGAAAAAGACGGCAGGGTCCATGATGATTACCGTATTAATTACTTGCGTAGTCAAATCAAATCTATGAGGGATGCCGTTACAATTGATGGCGTTGACTTAATGGGCTACACTACTTGGTCGGCAATTGATTTAGTATCTAACGGTACCGGTGAAATGAAGAAACGTTATGGCTTCGTCTATGTCGATCGTGATGATCGTGGCAATGGATCACTTAAGCGTTACCCTAAGGATTCATTCTACTGGTACAAGAAAGTCATCTCATCAAACGGTGAAGATTTAGACTAATTTAATCCTAAAATAGAGCCTAACTTATGAAAAAGCTAGACTCTATTTTTTTAAATAAATATAATTAAGATATAAGTAATATAGAAATAGAGAGAAGAGAAAAAATTGATAACTATTACAAGACAATTCAACTTTAAAGCTAAAGATTTCTTTGATTATTTAGAAGAACAACTAATCCCTGCTATTAAAAAAGCTAGAGGCAATGATATGCCCGTTGTTTTAAGCAAGGGTACTAAGTACGAAATGGACGGTGCTAAGGTTGAAATTACCGATTATGAGCGTAACAAAGTCTATGGTGCTCATTTCAAGACTAGCCGTCTTGAGCTCCAGATTAAGTATGTAACTGAAGATAATGCCGAAGGCGTAAAGATTACCTTCAGTGAAGATATGCTCAGCTTTGACCGTGAAAAGCATGGTAAGTTACAGACCTTGTTCTATAACTGGCAGCTTAAGATGGGCGCTAGAAAAGAATTAAAACGTATGGGTGACAACGTTTATGCCAATATGGCTGCTTAGAATCACCCTCTCAGCATGAAAAAGACCGTAGTTCGTTTGAATTACGGTCTTTTTTATGGATCAATGCTGGTATTGGTTAAATTGAGTATCAATGCTAATTAATTAAATAATACGTTTCTGCTTCATGCATATTACTCTTCCTTTCTTATTCAATTTAAATACCCAATAATACTCGTCAACATCTTTTCGTCTACTGCTCTTTTCAAATTTGTTGCCAATTATGAATTACTACTTAAAGTTAACTAAATTAATATGAACTGAATTTTTAATTAATCAAAAAAACGTTGCCAGATTAGACAACGTTTTTTATCGTTCAAAGTTAACAAAGTTTTATTTTAATTTTTTAATTTATTAATTCTTAGCAGTATCTGCTTGTTCTTGCTTAAGCAATACATTGTCGTAGTGCTTAATGAATGGGAACCAGATCAAGAATGCAACGATCGCACAAACTACTGAAAGAACGGCACCTTGCCAACTAGCAGTTGCGATGAAACCACTCAAACCAACTGGAGTTGGCCATGGTTGTTGTACGATGATCTTAGGTACTAAATGAGTTGTTACAGCAACATAACCAATAATACCTGAAGCAAGCGGAGCACAAATAAATGGAATCAATAAGTTAATGTTATAAACGATTGGTAAACCGAAAAGAATTGGTTCGTTAATGTTAAAGATAGCTGGGACTAATTCAACCTTACCAATTTCTTTTAATTGGACTGAACGTGAACCAAAGGCAAGCCAGATAGCCATACCTAAAGTGGCACCAGAACCACCAATAATTACGAATGAGTTCATTGGGTCACCAGCGAAGAAGTGTGAAGCACCATTTACGTTAGCAGCCATGTTAGCCAAAACAATTGGCGTATAGAAAGCACCCATAATTGTGGCACCGTGAATACCAAACCACCATAAGAAGTGGATCAAGAAGATAATGATGAGGAATCCCCACCAAGTATCAGCGATATTACTAATGAATGAGAATGGAATGTAAAGAACCTTGAAGATATCAGTTCCTAAAGTTACCAAAATCAATTCAATAACTGCAACAGTTAAAGCAATACAGAAACCTGGAATCAAAGCACTGAATGAGTTAGATACACCAGCTGGAACAGATGCAGGCATCTTAATTCTCCAGTTATGCTTAACCGTGTAACGGTAGATTTGAACTGTTAACCAAGCAACTACCAAACCGGTAAAGATACCAACTGAGGCAATTCTAGTAATACCACCAGTTGAAGCTTCATAACCACCAGCAACCATCTTAGCCTTAGTAAGAATAGTAACAAATTGAATTGAACCATTCTTCCAAACAAGTTCTGGTACAGTAATGAAAAAGGCCATTAAGAACATTAATAAACCATTCATTGGTACCAAATCAAGTTTTTCTTCTTGACGGTAAATATTTGTATATGAATATGCAAAAGTACCGGCAAAGATCAATGCCAAAATACCCATAGTAGCATTGTAAACAACTTGGAATAAGTTGGTAAAACGACCCAAAGTATTTGCATAAAATTCAGCAAATCCAGGAATTGGAAATGCTTGTGGCAATACAGTTAAAATTAAGAATATTGCTCCGATAATAGAAAATGAAATAACGCTATAGCCAGCGTCCATGATAGCTCTAACAAAGCGTGATGAGGCAAATTTCCCGGCTTTTGCCGCAATCTTATCTTTGAAAGAAGCTGAATTAGAATCAGCCATATTCTTTTCCTCCTCAATATTTCTGAAGCATTCATCAAATCTGAACATCTTCATTATAACAAAAGCGATTTCTTATGTAAACGCTTTTTCTTGACATACGGTATACCTTTGAAATCAAAAGTCTTTACTTTTCCCATTATCACGGGCTTTTGGGCAAAATAAAAAAACTTATAGTTATTTATAAGTTTCTTCATATAATCTATTGTTGATGCTTCTTGAAAACTTCAATTACACGGTAATAACGATCCTTATCGTTCAAAATTTGATGAATTCTGAATTCGCATAAAGCTGCCAAAACAATTCCGATTAACAGAAAAGCAGCCATGAAATACAAAATATCATTGTTAATTACAAATGGAAAAATCATCTTTTTAAGTGGAGTAAACAAACCGATTGTTAGCAATGCATTAACTATCATCTGAACATACAAATATATTCTAGTAATTGGAATGTCACGCTTACGATTGTGCATCTTAGATAACTGCTCAAAACTAGCTACAGCAGAATAAACTCCCATAATTAGCGCAGTAAAAATGCCAAATCGTGAGCCATAATATGCACTAATAATAAACCACATCAGATTGCAAAATAAAAAGATAGTTACTATATATCTAATCATCAAATACCGACTAAAATACATGTATTTGATACTTTCACGGTGCTTAGTCCGTGCTACTTCTGCTTTTTCTCTTTCGACTTCTTTTTGATTCATATTTCTTCTCTCAATCTAAACTTAATTATTTTCATTTTAGCATTTTTGCGTAAAAAAATAGATCCCACTTTTTCGTGAGATCTATTTTTATAGCGATTACTTATATTATTTCTTAAGAGAGCCAGACTCATATAGCTTTTCATAAAGATCTACCATTTCTCCAGCTAAGTCCCTAAAGGTAATAGCGTTCATCAAGTGGTCTTGTGAGTGTACCACTAATAAAGTGACATGCATATGGTCACCTTGTGCCTCTTTGGTAAGCATATTGGTTTGTGAATTGTGAGCTTCAAGAAGTGACTTATCACTTTCCTTAAGCTTTTCACGTGCGCCTTCAATATCGCCTTTTTTAGCAAGACGAATTGCTTCAAAGGCTAAACTTTTTGCGTTACCACCATTAGCAATAAGGCCCATAGCAGCCATTAATGTTTCTTGTTCCTTTTGCTCTGGAGTTTGCTTTTCTTCTGCCATAAATCTGTCTCTCCTTTAATTAGTTAATTAACCCTTAATCATTTTTTCGGCTTGAGCCAAAACGTTCTTACCGTTCATCATGCCGTAGTCTTGCATGTTGATAACATCCAAAGGAATGTCCTTACCGTCTTTACCCTTGCCTTTAACTTTGTTTTCGAAGTCACCCTTCATGTAACTTACTTGAGGCCCAAGAAGAACACAGTCAATTTCCTTTTGTGCAATCTTGTCATCAGCTTCTGAAGCTGGGCAAGCAAAGATTTCTGCATCAATGCCTTGTTCCTTAGCAGCTTCTTGCATCTTAGTTACCAAAAGTGAAGTACTCATACCTGCACTACAATTTAACATAATAGTTTGTTCAGCCATAATATAAAATCCTCCTGATCATTACGTTTTATATTTAAATTTCTTTTATTGATCTACGCCAATTATTATAAAACGCTTTCATTGTTTTGTAAACAAAAATATATACTTTTGTTTTCCCATCACTAAATATTATGCATCACTTGTATGCCTTTTCAAATACATACAAGCTACATGTAAAGCATACCACTTTACTTATGAAATTGCTTACAATTTTTGTATAAAAATTAGCAACCGCTTACACAATTATAAAGAAAACTGGTAAAATAGCAATGAAACATTTTCCTTTACAATAGAGAGGAGGCTTACCCTTGAGTCGTTATCAAGAAATAGCCAATGATATAGAAAAAGATATTATTGAAAAGAAGTATGTTAGACAGTTGCCTGAGCAATTTGATTTGGCTAAGAAATATCATACTAGCCGAGTAACTATTGTTCATGCTCTTAAAATTTTGCAAAGCAAAAAATTAATCAAAGCTGTCAAGGGACACGGTACCTTCATTACTAGCAAGTCGATTCCTGATATTTTTCTTAACTCTGGTGTCAACGAACATACCGGCTTCACCAGACATGTCAATAGCGCCTTTCTATTAACTAGCAATGTAATTTCGTTTAATATTCGACGGCCGAGCGCTGAAGAATGCAAAGCTTTATGTCTAGACAAAAATGATGAGGTTTATGACATTATTAGACAACGTATCTTAAATGGAAAACCAGCTAGGTTGGAATATACCGTCATGCCGATTAAGCGCATCCCCGGAATCACAATGGATATTCTGCACAAATCAGTTTACTCCTATATTCAAAATGAGCTGGGGCTTAAAATTGGCAAGGACGATCGGATCATTACCGCAGAAAAATCTGATGCCTACGATATGAAATATCTTGACTGTGCCATCGACGATCCCGTTTTATGTATTCAACAAAAAGCGTTTTTAGAAGACGGCCGTCCCTTTGAATTATCAGAATCGCGCAATCGCTATGATCGAGGCGCCTTAACAGTCAACGGTGACTAAATTCAACTTGATTTTAAAAATACACTGTGTCAGAATGACTATTGTAAACGTTTCCAGTTACATACAGAAAGAGAGGAATAATTAATGTATTCAGCAAAAATGCCAAAAAACTTTTTATGGGGTGGTGCTGTAGCTGCTCACCAACTTGAAGGTGCTTGGAAAGAAGGCGGCAAAGGAGTTTCCGTTGCCGATGTTATGACAGTCGGTTCCGCTACTAAGCCACGTGAAATTACTGATGGTGTTCTTCCAGGTAAGAACTATCCTAACCACTCAGCAATTGATTTCTACCACCACTACAAGGAAGACATCAAGTTAATGGCAGAAATGGGCTTTAAGGCTTTCAGAACTTCTATTGCCTGGACTAGAATTTTCCCTAACGGTGATGAAAAAGAACCTAATGAAGAAGGTTTAAAATTTTATGACGATTTATTTGATACCTGTCATGAATACGGCATTGAACCTGTAATTACCCTCTCCCACTTTGAAATGCCATTCAATTTGGCTAAGAACTATGGTGGTTTTACCAACCGTAAAGTAATTGACTTCTTCGTACATTTCGCAGAAGTTTGCTTCAAGCGTTACAAGAACAAGGTTAAGTACTGGATGACTTTCAATGAAATTGATAACCAATCAGCATTTAACAATGACTTCTTAATGGCTACTAATTCTGGTATTCTTTTCAAAGATGACATGACTGACAGGGATAAAGAAGCTGCAATGTATCAAGCTGGTCACTATGAATTAGTTGCTTCTGCATTAGCAGTTAAGATTGGTCACAAGATCAACCCTAACTTCCAAATTGGTTGTATGATCAACTACTCACCTGTTCGTCCACTTACTCCATCAAGTGATGATGTATTATTAGCTGACAAGTGGGAGCAACGCCGTGATTGGTTCTCAGACGTTCATGTTTTTGGCGAATATCCAAATGCTGTTGAAGCTTATATCGAAAGAAATGGCTACCGTCCTGACATCACTGATGAAGATAGAATTGTCTTAAAGGAAGGTACAGTTGATTATGTTGGCTTTAGTTACTACCAAACTACTACTGTTTCAAGCGAAAAAGTTAAGCCTGATGATTTAACTGATTTAGCTAAAGCTGTAGCTAAGAACCCTACTTTGAAGCGTAGTGACTGGGGCTGGGAAATCGATCCAGAAGGTTTGAGAATTGCCTTAAACCAATTGCAAGATCGTTACCACAAGCCATTGTTCATCGTTGAAAATGGTCTTGGTGCTTACGACAAGGTTGAAGACGGCAAGGTTCACGATGACTACAGAATCGACTACTTGAGAAACCATATTTCAGAAATGGAAAAGGCTGTTGAACTCGACGGTGTTGACTTAATGGGTTACTTACCATGGGGCTGTATTGACCTTGTTTCTGCAGGTACTGGTCAAATGGATAAGCGCTACGGCTTTATCTACGTTGATAAAAACGATGCTGGTGAAGGTACATTGGCTCGTTCACGTAAGGACTCATTCTTCTGGTACAAGAAAGTTATCGAATCTAACGGTCAAGACTTAGATTAATTAAACTATTAATATCAAAAAACTGATATTCAGACTTTAATCATTGAATATCAGTTTTTTATTTTATAAATATTTACTGCCTTCTTTAATACTCAATTTAGCTAAATGCTCTCGATGCAGTTCAATGAAGTTACGCACCCAATCTGGATTGGTCTTAGAGTAATCACGCAAAGCCCAGCCAATTGCCTTATTGATAAAAAACTCCTGACTATCAAGATTATTTTCAATAATTTTTTGTAATAACGCGGTGTTCATCTTCTTTTTACGCAATAATTGATGCTCAATCGCGACCCTTCTTACCCAGAAATCTGGATCTTGCGACCACTTGAGCATTAGATCGTCTACTCGATTATCCGTTAAGCCAACATAGCCATAAATTTTGATTAATGAGTCAATCGTATCCCACCATTGCTTTGTTCTAACAAAACGCTCAATTTTAGCTAAATCATCAAAAACAATATACTTTTTCATTGCCAATAAATAATCACAGGCAAAATATTGCAATTCGCGTTGTTCTTCATCCCATGCCTGGTCTAGCAACTTCCAGTCAACTTCTTTTTTCTTCTTTTCATCTTTCAAAAAATTATGAGAAATCGCCCTACGTTCTGGTGTTTGTAGGCCATAGAATAGAAATTGATTTCGCATGTAACCAACAAGATGATTGGCCTTTTCTTCATTTGCCCGAGCGCTAAATTCTTTTTTTAATGTTTCAATATTCATGTTTTTTATTTTAGCACAAAAAGAGGTCTCCAAATTCTAGAGACGCTTATCGTAAAAATAATCATCTACCCGATCATTTCAACTAAAATCTTGGTAGAATAAAAGTATCTATATTAAGAAAGGCATAAACAATGAAACAAATTTATTTTAACCATGATGGTAATATCGATGATTTAGTATCTTATCTGCTCTTACTACAAGCACCAAATATCAAACTTTTAGGCGTTGGTGCAATTGATGCAGACGGCTACATTGATCCTAGTGTTGAAGCATGTCGCAAAATGACCGATCTTTTTAACTTACGTGGTGATGATTTGACTATTGCTCGTTCCAACTCACGTGCAGTCAACCAATTTCCTCACGAGTGGCGGATGGCAACTTATTCATTTAATTATCTTCCCATGCTCAATGAAAGTGGCAAGATTGATACGCAACAGGCAAAGCTTCCTACTCATTTAGACATGGTCGAAAAAATTAAAGAAGCAGACGAGCCTATCGCTTTAGTTATGACAGGTCCGTTAACTGACCTAGCTCGCGCTTTAGATGTCGATCCCGACATTGAGAAAAACATTGAAAAACTTTATTGGATGGGTGGTTCTCTTGATGGGCACGGCAACGTTGCTATGGTTAACGCTGACGGTAGTCAAGAATGGAACTCGTTTTGGGATCCATACGCAGTTAAACGCGTATTTGAATCAAATATTCCAATTCAGATGGTCGGATTAGAAAGTACGGAAGAATTACCACTTAACGATGAGTTGCGCCAGCACTGGGCAAGTTTACGCAAATATCCTGCAATGGACTTGATAGGACAAGGCTATAGTCTAATCGTATCTATACCATCAGCCGAACTCTACCTTTGGGATGTGCTAACTACAATCAGCGCACTATATCCAGAAGTTGTTGAAACCGAAACGGCTAAAGCAAGAGTCATCACTGATGGGTTAAGTGCAGGAAGCTTTGTACGGGATCCTAAAGGAAGAGAAGTAACTCTTGTTACTAAAGCCAATAAGGATCTCTTCTTCCAAAAGATGGATGAAATTTTAGAAAGAAAATAACAAAAAAGAGGCTCACGCCTCTTTTTTATATTGCCTTAATTGACTTTTTGTAAAGAATTACCGCAATCCAAACTGAAATGAATGATGGCAGTATCACAACTACAAACAAATTTGGATCTAAAAAATTACCTACTCTGATGAAGTTTGTAATTGAAGTAATATGTTTTATGTTACTAAATATCGCTTGATAAACTGTAACATATATTAACGACCACTGAATATAATATTCTACCAAAGTGAGTGTAGTTGTCGAAAACTTAAAAATTTTGCTAGCCAGTCGCATCCCCCAATAAACAAAAACACCTGAAAGTACAACAAATGCTGCTAACAGCAAAAACAAGTTTCCCAAATTAACATGGTCCCATTGACTCATGATCAAATACGCAATTACCATGAAAATTAAGAAATTAATTGTTGAACAACACAGCTGAATGACAAATAAAATTGCAGCCTTTAAGAATTCAAACTTGTGCTCTGATCTGAATAACAAAAATACTACTATAATAATTACAGCAATGATGAAATATGTAGTAACGTGCACAGTTATCTCCTACTTTGCCTGTTTTAAGGCTTCGCTTGTAGCCTCTTTAACCCCATTGGAAGTAAATGTTGCACCAGTAACAGCGTCGATATCAGCAGATTGTTTATCCAAAATTTCCTGCTTTAATGTTTTTTCTGCTTTTTGACCATACTGCGGCGTTTCCGTAGATAAATCTAAATCTACAGTTGAAATTTTATTATCAGCTACAGTTAATGTCACACCTACAAAGCCTGCCATGCCGCGTGCACGGGCACTATATGTTCCTTCTTTTAACATCCTTTTTCCTCTTTTTTATAAAACAAAAATACTGCTATATAATAAATATAACAGTATTCCTAAAAAAAGCCACAAAGATATTGTGTTTAGTATATCATATTGATATACTATTTCTTGGGTCTTGATTGTTTTTATAAGTCCTTATTATGACCCATGTGCAGGTAGTAGAATCCCCTTCTACCTGTTTTATTATACCACAATAAATAACTGATGTTATATCAAATCCTAAGTTCTTTTGAAAATTTTCTCAAAAGGGCTTTTTTCTTGCACTATCCTTTATAAGTTACGTTAAAATTGAAATGGAATTATAAAGTTATATTTAAAGAAGGTAAAGCATGTATCCAGATAATAATATTCTTACATATTTAAAATGGCGTGGTGACGTTGACTTCTCAACATCGCCTTTTAATGATATTGATGCACTTGTTTTATCTATTTTTTCTTATCTTGAATTACCAGGTATTGTTAAAAGTAACGGAACGACAATTAGTTTAGAGAAGGCTGCCAAGCTCTATTTTGCAGATGATCATCCTCGTTATGATAATTTGCAATACCAAGAACTATTTAAATTAATGGCTCATGCAGACCGCTTTAAAAATGCAAAACTGTCGTATTTTATTAGTACGTTAACTGAACATACTCAATTTAGTGCAATCAAAATTGAACTAACTGATGGGACCAACTTTATTGCTTTTCGTGGGACTGACGATTCACTAATTGGCTGGAAAGAAGATTTTGAAATTAGTTTTAAAATCACTGTAGCCCAACAACAAGCAGTAAAATTGCTCGAAACTATTCTCAAAGCTGATGATCAAGATTATTACTTAGGCGGTCACTCAAAAGGTGGCAATTTAGCTGAATATGCTGCCATTAATATTGAGCCCAAATTAAGAAAAAGAATCAAACGTATTTATACCTTTGATTCACCTGGAATTGCAGAAGAAGTTGGTGCTCAGCTCCCTAATAAGTATTTGCAAAATACTCTACGCCGCTTTGTGCCAGACTTTAGCGTCATCGGTCGCTTGTTTGAGTCGAAAAATATTCCAGCCACTATTGTTGGTAGTACTCGCAAGGGATTAAGCCAACACGATGCTTTTTCCTGGCAAATAATCGGTTCTAACTTCGACACCAGACGCCACCGCAATGCTCAATCTCAAGTATATAATCAACTAATCAATCAATGGATTGGTAACGCCACCCTAGAAGAACGTGAGTCTTTAACTAATGACCTCTTTTCTGCTTTAAGCTCTAGCGGCGCAACTAAGATCAACGAACTTGATAAAAATGGTTTTGGCGGTTTTGGTGCAATTTTGTTTTCACTGGCTGATTCATCTCGGCGAACCCGTTTCGTCTTTGGTTCATTATTTTCCAGCATTTGGCAGACGATCAAGAGCCAGCAACTGACCAAAGCGCTTTTCTCAACAGACACAATTGTTGGTTGGGTGCTGGTAGTATTAGGAATCATTAGTCTAACTCTACCCCAATATGCAGTGCGCGCTTTTGGCGCCCTAGTTGCCTTCACGGGGATTGGTTTCAGTGTTCACCAAATTTTAACAACGGCAAAATCTAGTCTAAAAGACCGACAAAAAAACTTCTTTATTATTTCGTATTTAGTAGTTTTTGCTTTATCAACCGCGTTAATTTCTAATAACCGTCTACTAATTTTCTTAGCTCACTACTTCTTAGGACTATTCTTAATTATCTATTCCTACATTCGAATTAGGCAACTAGTCTTTCGTAAATTACCCGGAATTTTTCAGATTACTATTGTAGCGATCGAGGCATTAATTGCTTTTGCTTTAGGAATTATCGTAGTGGTTAACCCTAGTGCCTTTAATCGGAGAGCAATTATTATTATCGGTATTTTGCTAATTGCTTACGGCTTCTTCAAGTTAGTTGGCGAATTATTTGGCCAGCGCAGCAAAATGCCCAAAAATCATCGTTAAAAAAAGCTTGTTAACTTCAATATCAGTTAACAAGCTTTTTTCTTAGCCCTTAATAAAGGTATTAGCCTTTATATGCTTTAAAATGTTATACCCGATTGCACGAATATGATTTTTACTACCATAAGTTTGATTCAAAAACATTACAATTCCATTCTGATTATCAGTAGTCAGTTGCATCCAGTTAACAAAGTGGGTATCACCAAAATTGCCATAAGCGACTTTTAAAGTTTGATTCTTTTTCAGATAAAAACCACCTGAGTAAGTATTAACCTTAGAACTTAAATGACCAAGATAATGGAACTGTTTTTTAGTCAGAATCTTGCCATTTTGCATACCAGATTGGATTTTATAATAATCATTAGCCGTTGAAAATAGATTCCCAGCACCAGGCAATTGAGAAACAACATTACGATTAGCATAGGCACTAGCACTGTAATTTTTACCACCAGAATAAAGATATGAAATCGCATCAGTCTTTGACCGCGGAATTTGTTGGTAAATATAGGTTTGCTTCAACTTCAATGGTCGAATAACCCGCTGTTTCACATTAGCAGCATAAGACTTTCCCGTTACTTTACTGATAATGCCTGCCAGCAAAACATAGTTAGCATTATTGTAATTAAATTTACTGCGTCCCGTATTTTCTCGTGCATTGGCTTGGGCAATTATCCAATTGATCGCGCCATTTTCAGAAAAATTAACTCCATGATTAGATTCTGTTCCAATTACGTTAATTCCTGAGGTATGTGTCATTAACTGCCCCACCGTAATTTGGTTTGCATGCTTCAAATTTGGATACCAGCGTGAAATCTTAGTATTCTGATTGAATTTCTTCTGGTAGATTAACTGTGTAATTATTGCAGCAGTAACCATCTTTTGCAAAGAACCAACTGGATAAAGCAATTTTGTATTGCCATTTTTCAGTCGTTTGCTGTAATAACCGTAGCCTAAGCTAACACGTTGAGCATGCCCATTTTTTACAATTTCAATGCTTCCTCGTAAATGATGCTTTTTCATCATCTTAAGCGTATATTGCCATAGTTGCTTATTTGAATAACTCTTCGCCTGCACAGCATGATTTGACATTATCAAACACGATGAACAAAATAAAATGAAAGCTATCCCGAACTTTTTTAGTGTCTTCAAAATTTCAATCTCCTTTTAATCCTGAACTATTCTACCACAATCAAAAAGCGCAAAATCACTTTTAATCATGGTTTGCGCTTTCATTTTTATTTTTCAAAATTTTTATAGTAAGTTCATCTTAACTAGGTATTCCGCATTTTCAACCGTATTCCATGCAGCACCCTTAAGCAAATTATCGGCTACAATCCACATGTTGAAGGCACCCTTATTTTCATAATCAGGGCGAATGCGGCCAACAAAAGTTTCTCGCTTACCTGTTGCATTAATTGGTTGCGGATAAATTTGATGTTTAATATCATCTTCCAAAACATTACCTGGAAAGGCAGCAACTGCATCTTTAATATCTTGTGCCGTTGCAGTCTCATCTTCAACAGTAAAGTAGACACTTTCCCCATGAGAAATTGGCACAGGAACCCTAACACAAGTTGCAGTTACCTTGATATCTTTGGCATTCATGTCATTTAGCATGATCTTCTTTGTTTCATGAATCATCTTCCATTCTTCATGAGAATAGCCACTATCTTCTAAAACATCAATTTGAGGTAACAAATTAAAGGCTAATGGGTAATGCTTTTTGTCTCCTTTAGTAGGTAAAATATGAGCATCTGCTTGCATGTCTTTACCATCAAGGTAATCTTGACTTTCCTTTTTTAATTCATCAATTGCTGCTTGCCCTGCTCCTGAAGCAGCTTGATAAGTGGAAACGATAATTTGTTTCAAACCAAATTTTCTTCGAACTGGTTCCAAAGCCATTACCATTTGAATTGTTGAACAATTTGGATTGGCAATGATGCCGTGATGCTTTTTCAATGCTTCTGGATTAACTTCAGGTACAACCAGTGGTACATCTGGTTCCATTCTAAATGCTGATGTATTATCAACACAGACAGCACCACGCTTAACGGCTTCCGGCAGAAACTTCTTTGACACTGCACCACCAGCTGAGGAAAGTACTAAATCTACACCATCAAATGATTCTGGTGTAGTTTCTTCAACTGTCAAATCTTGATCCTTAAATTTTAAAACTGTACCTGCTGAACGTGAGGATGCGAGTAGCTTTAAGCTTTTAACTGGAATCGTTGATTGTTCCAATTGTTCGATCATTCTTCTTCCCACGGCACCAGTAGCACCTAGAATTGCAACATTATATTCTCTCACCATTATTTTTCTCCTCGCAAAAAATTCTTCATTCTTTCCATCGCTTCATGTAGATTTTCATCACTGGAAGCATATGACATTCTAACGTACCCTTCTCCACCAGGACCAAAAGCACTACCTGGAGTAATACCGACTTTTGCTTCAAATGCTAAATCCAGTGCAAATTGCATATCATTTTTACCATATTTAGCTGGAATCTTAGCGAAAATATAAAATGCTCCCTGTGGTTTAACTGCTTGCATCCCCATCTTAGCTAATTCATCCAACACAAAATCGCGCCGTCTTTGATATATTTTGCGGTATTTTTCTGGATCATCCAATCCATGCTCCAAAGCTTCAGTCGCTGCAGCTTGAGAAGAGTCAGTTGTAGTCGTAACCATTAAACCATGGACTTTACCAATTTGTTCCATAATTTTTGCCGGACCAGCTACATAACCCAGTCGGTATCCTGTCATTGCATGTGACTTAGATAATCCAGAAATATAAATTGCCCGTTCAGGAATCACACTTGCAATTGAAAAATGCTTAACGCCATAAGTTAAAGTACTGTAAATTTCATCAGTAATTACGTACAGATTGTGTGCTTTTATCACTTCAGCTAATGCCCTAATTTCGCTTTCGGTATATTCAACTCCTGTCGGATTAACTGGGTAGTTTAAGATAACCGCCTTGATATTAGATTCTTCCTTAAGTGTACTTTCTAATCTTTCTGGCGTTAATTTAAAGTTATCTTCTGACGTGTTCATTAATACATAATCTGCATCTGCTAAAGTTGCAACTGGCCAATATAGTGAAAATACCGGTGTAGGAATAGCAACCTTATCACCCGGATTGGTAATTGAAAATAGTGTCGCATTAATTGCTTCAGTTGCGCCAACTGTAACCACAATTTCAGTTTCTGGATCGTAAACTACTCCAGTTGCTTTTTTCAAATAATTGCTAATTGCTTGCCTAAGTTCCAATTTTCCCTTTTGTGGCGCATAGTGTGAATCATTATTTCGAATACTTTCAATTGCAGCTGTTTTAACATGCTCAGGTGTATTCATATCAGGCTCACCCAAAGTCAGCTTGATAATTCCAGGAATGGTTGAAACTTTATTATCAAAAATCCTAATCCCCGAAGCCTTAACAGATTGAATCTTCTTACTTAAAGCCAAGTCATTTGCTAATTCTGGCATAATTTTTCCTCTTATAAAATATTCTCTAAGCCAATAACTAGTTCAGTTAATTGATCAACTTTTTCTAAAGCAACTTTAACCCCACTCATAAAGGAATCACGATCAAATGAATCCTGTCTAATGGTTAAAGCTTCGCCAGGTCCACCAAATAAAACTTGCTCATGTGCAATATAGCCAGGTAAGCGTACTGAATGGATTTTAATTCCTTGATAATCTCCACCGCGAACATTGGCTAAAGTCTCAGTTTCATCAGGCGCAGTTTGATGTTCAGGACGATTTTGCGCGATCATTTTTGCAGTAGCTAAGGCAGTGCCTGAAGGTGCATCTTTTTTATCTGCATGATGCATTTCAATAATTTCAACATCAGGGAAATACTTAGCAGCTTCTTCAGCAAACTTCATTAATAAAACTGCTGACATTCCAAAATTAGGTGCGATTAAACCACCTAATTTTTCCTTTTTGGCTAGTTCAATCAAAGTTGCTTCTTGATCATCACTCAAGCCAGTAGTTCCAACAATAGGTTTAATTTGATGCGTTAAAG
The DNA here is from genome assembly GCF_002553775.1 of Lactobacillus sp. UMNPBX16. NCBI lineage: Bacteria > Bacillati > Bacillota > Bacilli > Lactobacillales > Lactobacillaceae > Lactobacillus > Lactobacillus sp. UMNPBX16. Next base: position 7,318 of record NZ_PCYU01000043.1, on the reverse strand, counting down.
CAAAATAAACATTGTCATAGACAGCTGCGGGAGTAGTAAAATCAATCCAAATATCTGCAGCATGGTCAGGAATTTGACTTAATTGGTTAAAAATTTGGGCTGTTTTAGGTAAATGATATCTTTCAGGCTCATTTACTGCCTTTGGAGCAAATCCAGCCACCAATTCAAAATTGGACAGCTGATTAACTAAACTAACAGCCTTTTGCCCCATTGCGCCAGTAAACCCAGCTATTAGTACTTTTTTAGGCATCTCGTCTTACCAATCCTTTCCTAAATTAAGTGGCAACTTTTGCATCAATGCATTAGCATTTAAACCCAAATGCTGGGCCAACTTTTCTTTTTCCTCATCACCTAAAGCGACTAATGGCAAACGACATCCCCCTACTATAAATCCTTGAGCATTCAAGGCTGCCTTAACAGGAGCTGGTGAAGGATACATAAACAAAGCCTGCATTTTCGGCGTTAACCAGCGTTGAATCGTGCCCGCCTCAGGATAATTTCCTTCATAAAGATCATCAAACATTCGCCGCATTTGTTTGCAATATAAATGGCTAGCTACGGAAATAACGCCATTGGCTCCTAGTAATCTTGCAGGTAACGCTTGCGTATCTTCACCACTAAATACCAAAAAATTAGGATCTTTATGATCAATAATGTATTCCATTTCTTCTAAAGATGCACATTGTTTGATTCCCTTAATATTTTTAAGGCGTGATAATTGGACTACCGTTTCTTTTTCCATCTTCACGCCAGTTCGACCAGGGATGTTATAGATCAAAATTGGGATCTTAGTTTGTTCATTGATAGCACTAAAATGTGCAATCATGCTACGCTGATCAGGCTTATTGTACGGTGGCACTACTACTAAGGCATAATCAATTCCTTTAATTTGTGCTACCTCATTGGTGAAGGCGATAGTGGTTGCAGTGTCGTTACTGCCCGTTCCTGCAATAACCGGAACACGTCCATTAACAATTTGACCAAAATGCTGGTACAAGTCTATCTTTTCATCATGAGTCAGAGTTGGCGTTTCTCCGGTCGTACCACCAACTACAAAGCCATTGCAACCTTGGTCAATTAAATAATTAACCAGCTTTTCTAAACTGGCAAAATCTATTTTTTGATTCTCATCAAATGGCGTAACAATCGCCGTTAACAAATCTGCATCAATTAATGTTGCCATTTTATTGCCTCATTCTATTAATCAAAAATCCTTTGATTGCATCAACGCCGCGCTGAATGCTTTTCTCATCAGGATTAAGTGTAGCCGTATGCAATTGTGAATCAGGATCACCAACACCTAGCCAAAACATTGTCCCAGGGAATTTAGCCAGCAAAAAGCCAAAATCTTCACCTGTCATTTTTGGTTCAGTAGTAATAAAGTTAACCGTCGGCTGACTTTTCATATATGAAATAAAGTTCTTGGTTAATTGTGGGTTATTTTCTACTGGCCAATATCCACCTTGATTCAAATCTAACTTCACTTCTACACCAAAGCTTTTCTCAATACCAAGACAGATTTCTTTGAGACGTTGATCGATTGTCAAAATCATATTTTGAGTTAAGCCACGAATCGTGCCCTCAATTCTAGCTTGACCAGCAATTACATTTCTAATCGTACCAGCTTCGATTTTGCCTAGAGTAATAACACCACTTTGAATTGGATCTATGCTTCGTGAAATAATAGTTTGAACCTGCATGATCAAACTTGCTGCTGCAACTACCGTATCATTTGCATCTTGCGGAAAAGCTGCGTGTCCACTTTTACCTAAAATATCAATATTGACTTCAGTTGTACCAGCAAAAAGTGTACCCATCCGACACCCAATACTACCAGCAGGCAAAGCGGGGTTATCATGCAAGCCATAGAACTCGTCAGGTTTAAATTGATCATGAAAAATTCTTTTTTCATAAGCTTGCATCCCACCACTTTGGCTTTCCTCGGCTGGCTGAAAGAAAAAAAGCAAATTATCTTGTGGCTGATTTTCACTAAAATAGCTTAACAAACCTAATGCCACGGTCATATGAATATCATGTCCACATGCATGCATTACTCCCTCATGTTTTGATGAAAATGCCAGTCCAGTTTTTTCAGTAACTGGTAAAGCATCGATATCAGCACGATATCCTATCGTTCTGTGCGGTTTTCTTCCTTTAACTAATACTAGAATTGCGGTAGGCAGTGTCGACGGTATCTCAACTTCCAAATAATCTTGCTTAAATTTTTGAATTACCTCGATTAAATAATCATGTGTTTCTTTTTCTGCTAGTGCTAATTCAGGTATTTGATGTAAATGCCTTCTAATTTGAATTAACTCACTTTCACTTAAAACTGACATTTTATAACTTTCTCAGATTATCTTCTAGTTCCGTCTTACTACTAGTTTTTTCATCAACTTTTTTAATAATTTTAGCAGGAACGCCCGCTACCATCGTATGTGCTGGCACATCATGAGTAACTACTGCTCCGGCTGCCACAACGGCTCCTTCACCTACATGAACACCCTCAATTACAACTGCATTAGCTCCAATCATGACATTATCATCAATTTGAACCGGTTTAGCTGAAGCAGGCTCAATTACACCAGCCAATACGCTACCAGCTCCAATATGACAATGTTGTCCAACAATGGCACGGCCACCGAGAACTACGCCCATATCAATCATGGTATTAGCCCCGATTTCTGCTCCAATATTAATAATGGCACCCATCATAATTACTGCATTATTACCGATTACCACTTGATCACGAATAATAGCTCCTGGTTCAATTCGAGCATTAACTTTTTTGAAGTCCAATAAAGGAACTGCTGAATTTCGTGCATCATTTTCAATATGGTAGGCCGTAATTTGATGATTTTCTTTTAAAAATGGTTCAATATCTTTCCAGTCACCAAAGATCACGCCAGAATGAGCTTCAGTAAAATTCTCAATTTTCTTTGGAAAATCAATTTGTGCTAAATCTCCTTTAATAAAGACTTTTACCGGTGTCTTTTTTGGTGCATTACCGATGTAATCAATAATACTTTTTGCATTTAACTTTGCCATCTTTTTTCTCTTTTCTAATTTAAATATGATTGATCTAAATGAACCAAGTCTTCTAAACTTTCACGCTTAATGACTAATTTTGCTTTACCATTTTCTGCAAATACCACTGCTGGTCGAGAATTACGATTATAATTTGAAGCCATTGAATACCCATATGCACCTGTATCCAACATCGCTAACAAGTCTCCAGCTTTGACTTGTGGCAAAGCTTGATCTTCTGCTAATATATCGCCACTCTCGCAATACTTACCAGCAATACGAACATGTTCAGTCAAAGGCGCTTGTGGATCGGTGGCTAAAACTGTTTCATACTTAGCCTGATAAAGTGCAGGGCGAATATTATCTCCCATCCCGCCATCGACAGTAATATAAGAACGATAACCTGGAATATCCTTACGGCTACCCACCGTATAAAGGTTGTAACCGGCTGGACCAACAATTGATCTTCCCGGTTCAATATCGATTTCAGGTAAAGGATAATTCATTTTTTCAGCTTCAGTTTTGATCACCTTAACAATCGTCTTAACAAATTCTTCTGGTCGTAATGGATGATCTTCTTGGGTATATTTAATCCCAAAACCGCCACCAACATTAATAACTTGTGCAAGATAGCCATACTTTTCTCGCCAATCTTGCGCTACTACCATTAATTTTTGTGCTGCCATTTCAAAGCCGTTTAAGGCAAAAATCTGTGAGCCAATGTGAGCATGAATCCCCAACATTTTCATCCTAGGATTAGCTAGAACTTGTTTTAATGCCTTTTCTGCTTGACCTGATTCAAGATCAAAGCCAAATTTACTATCAATCTGACCTGTTTGATCATATTCATGGGTATGTGCTGAAATCCCTGGTGCAATACGCAACATGACACTAATCGTAGCATCGTACTTTTTTAAAACTTGCGCCAATAACTGAATCTCATGAAAATTATCAATAATAATTTTGCCAACATGATTTTTTACAGCCATTTCCAATTCAGTTAATGATTTATTATTACCATGAAAGCTAACTCTCTCCATTGGAAAATTGGCTTTTATTGCAGTAAATAACTCACCTGCTGAAACTACATCAGTGTATGCTCCCTCTTCTGCAATAACCTGATACATTGCGATTGCTGCGAAAGCTTTACTTGCATAACTAACAGCATAGGCCATGTTTTCTTCTTCAAAAACTTTCTTAAAAGCCCGAATTTGTCGACGAATTTGATCGACATCATAAACTACTAATGGCGTACCATACTTTTGAGCTAATTCTACTGTATCAACTCCACCAATCGTTAAATGGCCTTGCTCATTAATCTGATCTACTGCAATTTGTGAATTCATTTTGTTCTCCTGTCTTTTTCAGGCGAAACGCTAATAAAAAAATCCATTGTCTGCGCCAAACAAACAATGGATTAATTTCTACTTAATCTATGGTCGATAGCGCTCCGCGAATTTTGTTCGCGACAGTCCGCAGTTTATTCAACTACGCCCCAGCTCAAGCCTTTAGCATGACTCAGCTTCGGCAACCTCCCCTTTTACAATTCATCTTCGTTTTGCCCAACTCAGAATTGTTACTTATGTCGGCTGCGCCTCTTCGATTGACTGTAGTTTACAATTTTATAAAAATATAGTCAACAAATTTATTATAAAAATTTAATTTTATTTGTAACAATGCGGCATTTAGAGTGATAAATTACAGTCATCACTTGCAAGATTAAAAAAGAATGTTAGAATTCAATTAAATTTAGTCTGACTTTTTTATTTAAATTAATGATTTCTGAAAACAAAAGGAGTTTTGAAATGAAAATCGTAAAGTTTGGTGGCTCTTCTTTAGCTACCGGTGAAAGTGTTGCACAAGCAATTCAAATTATTCTCAGCGATCCTCAACGACAAGTAATGGTTGTCTCTGCCCCAGGCAAAAGGAATACAACAGATATCAAAGTTACTGATCTGTTAATCAAGTACGCAGATTTAGCCTTAAAGCACAAGAATTGTGTTGAAATCGTGAATAAAATTTTTAGTCGCTATCAAGAAATTGGTCATTATTTTGGCTTAGCAGATACGGAATTAAGTATTATTAAACAAATTTTATTAGAGTTGCCCAATCAGGGTTATCCTAACGAAAAATATCTTTTAGCTGCATTTAAGGCACATGGTGAACGACTTAATGCTCGTTTAATTACTTTAGTTTTACGCCATCAAGGAATTAATAGTCGTTTTCTTGATCCGGCTGAAGCCGGTTTAATCGTGACTGGCGAGCCCAATGATGCCATTGTCAATCCAGAGAGCTACTTAAATCTTGACCAAATTAAAATTAAGGCTGATGAACGTATCGTATTTCCTGGCTTTTTTGGCATGACTCCGTCTGGTAATATCGCCACTTTTTCCCGTGGCGGGTCAGACATTACCGGGGCTATTCTAGCTAGCGGCTTTCATGCTGATCTCTATGAAAATTTTACAGATGTCAATGGGATTTTTGCCGCTAATCCTCATATTATTGAGCATCCCCAATCCATCAAGAAAATGACTTATCGCGAAATGCGAGAGTTGTCATATGCTGGCTTTTCTGTTTTTCACGATGAAGCATTGATTCCTGCTATTCAAGGACAGATTCCTATCAATGTGAAAAATACTCATGATCCTAGCAATCCTGGCACTATGATTGTCCCAGAAAAGGATTTTGTCCCAGATAATGCAATAACCGGCGTAACCAGCCAAAAACATTTTTCCGCATTATATTTGCATAAATATTTGCTCAATAAAGAAGCTGGTTTCACCTTACGTATATTACAAATTTTATACCAACATAATATTCCATATGAGCATATGCCATCTGGGATTGACGATATTACCATTATTTTTAACAATGATTTTCTAAACGATCAGTTAATTGATCAAATTTGTAATGAAATTCAAGCTACAATTAATCCAGATCAACTCGAATGGATTGAAGATTATGCAATTATTATGGTTGTCGGCGAAGGAATGCGACAAAAACATACCATCAGCCGTCAAATTATCGATTCTTTAGGCGATCATGATATTTCACCACAAATGATCAATCAGGGAGCTTCTCAAATTTCAATCATGATCGGTACTAAAAAAGAAAAGGCTGATGAAGCAGTAAAAATTATTTATCAAAAGTTTTTTAATTAGGGGGCATTATGATTAATTTATTCAAAGTTCACGGTTCTCAAAATCATTTCTTTATTCTTGATCAAACACAATTCGAACACGAATTAAGTGACGCCGAGCTAAAAAATTTTACGCAAAAGATTACCAATCCACAAACTGGACTGCTTCACGGAGCAGATGGCGTTTTAGTAGTTAATCATCCCGTGCATTCTAACTCACTTGGCCAGATGCGTGTAATCAATGCTGATGGAAGTGAAGCATCAATGTGTGGCAACGGTCTACGCACCGTTGCTCGTTACCTAAGTGAAAAAACGGGAAAAGATAATTTCCTAGTTGACACAATGAATGCCAGCTTACGTGTTAGAAGAGAAAAAGATTTTGCTTCTAACGTGCCAGCATTTGCAGTTGAGATCTCTCCTGTACGCTTTAATAAAGAGGCACTCCCTTTTGATAATTTAGGACAAGAACGGATTATTGATGCTTGGTTGCCAGAAATTTATCCTGGATTACGTTTTACTTCAATTGCCGTACCTAACCCACATTTAATTTCTTTTGTTAATCAAGCAGAAATTACCGGCCCGATCTTAGGCATTGTTGGTAAAAAATTAAATAGCAATAATCCCTACTTTACAGATGGCGTCAATGTTAATTTCGCGCAAATTTTAGATAAAAATAAACTTTTTGTCCGCACTTACGAACGGGGCGTTGGTTTTACCAATGCCTGTGGTACTGGAATGTCCGCGACTTCTCTTGCTCTTACTTTAACCCACCCCGAAATAGGCAACTTAAATACACCAATATCAGTTTATAATCCTGGCGGTATGGTTAAAACTATCGTGCATTATGAAAAAAATAGTTATTGGATCGAGCTTATTGGTAACGCTACTTTTACTCATCGAATTAAGCTTTCTGAAGCTGACTTAAGGAAAGGTGATTTTTCCAATGTCCAGATCCAAAAGACTGCTGAACAAAGTGCTTATGAAAAATTTATTGCTAATCTGCCAAAGTTCAATGACATTACAACTTTAGCGTAAAAAAATGGCTTGCAACACGCAAGCCATTTTTACTTTTTAATTATTAATCTAAGTCTTTCAAGCCATGCTTTTTCTTGGAAACGCGATAAAAAATATAAGGCGGATTGTAAAATCAAA
>NZ_PCYU01000042.1:0-1800 GCF_002553775.1 Lactobacillus sp. UMNPBX16 | reverse complement strand
AATCTTGAGGCTCGATAACCACGATATAAACTAGCTTTTGCTTAGTAAACCTTCTTAACTTACGCATAAACTTGCTAAAATCACTATATAACCTCTCGTATTATATAAATTAAATCTGTGTTGATTGTCTTTTTAGTTTGTTTATTCGATCATCAGATGCTAGTCTCTAATTGTCATTGACCTTGGTCAATTGGTATAGGTTTTCACCTCCTGTAGCTTGACTACTTTGTAAGTCTGCCGCCCAAGCAGTTTTGCTAATGACTTACTCACATGCTGTATTGATTCTGGCTATTACTGATTCAGAGCAGTTTCAGTCGCAGCTTTTTAGCTTGAACCTGTGAATACTTATATTTTGCGAGACTGTCTTAGAAACTGTAATTAGGGGCTAACATGTGATGATCGATCTATGACCAAATATTTGTTAGAAAGGAGGCCATTCTCAATGAAACTTTTTATAGGAATTGACGTCAGTTCTAAAGACTTGCAAGTCGCTATTACTGACTCAGAAAATCATCAAAAACCTTTGCTTAACCAATCTTTTTCTAATGATCTGACTGGCGCTAATAAGGTCAAAAAGCTAATTCTCCAACTTGCTAAACAGAATAGCTATGACAAGGTAATTATCGGCATGGAGGCTACTTCAATTTATAGCTTTCATCCAGCCTATTTCTTTGCCAATGATGAGGACTTGCAAAAGCTTAATCTTGAAACTGATGTCGTTAATCCCAAAAATACTAAACGATTTCATGACGTTTACGAAGAAAATAAGAATGATCCTATTGATGCCTATTACATCGCGGAATACTTACGCTTTGGCAAGTATCACGTCACTATCGCTCGACAAGAGGAATACTTAGCTCTCCAGCGTCTAACCAGAACCAGATATGAAATCACGTCTTCCCTGGCCAGAGCTAAGCAGCACTTCATTGAAGCCCTTTACTATCGTCTAAACAAACTGGTTACCGTTGACAAGGAAAATATTAAAACTTCTATCTTTGGCGCAACAATGCTGTCTATTGTGACTGATAGTAAAACCATCGATGAAATCACTGAGATGCCAATCGAGGATTTAATTGATTACCTTCAGACTAAGGGACGCGGCCGCTTCTCTGATCCAGAAGCTTTAGCTAAAGCAATCAGGAAAGCCGTCAGAGGATCCTATCGTTTAGGTAAAGTCATGAAAGACTCAATTGATGCAGTATTATCTGTTTACTATACCGAGATTAAAACCAATCAGAAATTGATTAAAAATTTAGATAAAGCAATTACAGACATCGTTCAAGCGCTCCCTGAAGAGAGAATACTGCAGTCTATTCCGGGAATTGGACCAGTTTACTCTGCTGGCATCATCGCTGAAATTGGTAGTATTGATCGGTTCGATACTGAAGCTCAGCTGGCTAAATACGCCGGCCTAGCTTGGCGTCAAAAGCAGTCTAGTGATTTTGACAGCGAACACAAGCCAATGACCAAAAACGGCAATCATTATCTAAGATATTATTTGGTTGAAGCTGCCAACCTAATTAGATTAAGAGATCCCGTTTTTCGGAAGTACTATCAAAAGAAGTACGATGAAGCTTTCTATTCCCCGCATAAACGTGCTTGCGTCCTTTGTGCAAGAAAACTAGTTAGGACCATTTTCACTCTGCTCAAAAATGGTCAAATCTATCAAACACCGAGGTGATCAATTGGTCTAAAACATTTTTGGAGGAGTAAATAATAGTTATTAAAAACCCTTGAAATAGGGCCTAGTTTCATGCACGCAAATTTTGGCTTTAACACAAACTAATTAAAAATAAAATT
>NZ_PCYU01000041.1:0-8181 GCF_002553775.1 Lactobacillus sp. UMNPBX16 | reverse complement strand
GCGGAAGGCTTCCTTTTTTTTGTTATTTTATGAAAATGAAATTATTCAACCAGCATATATTTTAATAGGAAGCCAAATTTGTGAAAAATGATTCAATTCATGAAAATAGGCTTTCTTTTTTAGTAGACCAATTTTTATCTTTGCTTGTCAGGCAAGGCATTTGGGCTAGTTGAAACAAATTGTCACTTTATGAAATTATTTTCAAAAAACGCTTTTTTAAAGTCTATATTTATCGTATAATAAAAGCGGATTCATTTTTTGATCTAGAGGAGGAAATTACATGGTAGGAATTGTTTTAGCCAGCCATGGTGGCTTTGCCGATGGTATTGCACAATCTGCGCAAATGCTTTTCGGTGAACAAGATAATTTTGCACATGTTATCTTAAAGCCTGATGAAGGTCCAGATGACATTCGTGGCAAAATGGAAAAAGCAATTGCTTCATTTGATAACCAGGATGAAGTTTTGTTCTTGGTTGACTTATGGGGTGGTACTCCATTTAACCAAGCAAATGGACTTGCTGAAAAGCATGATAAATGGGCAATTGTTGCTGGTATGAATTTACCAATGGTTGTACAAGCATTAACTGAGAGAATGATGGATGCTAATGCAACTGCAAAGCACATCGCCACTGCAGTTGTTCAACCTGGTAGAGATGGAATTAAGACTAAGCCAGCTGACTTAATGCCTAAGACGGCTGCTGCAGCTCCAGCAGCTGACAAAGCTGCTGCTAAGGGCAGTAAGAAGAGCATTCCAGAAGGTACTGTTATTGGTGATGGTCATATCAAGTACGTTTTGGCAAGAATTGATTCACGTTTGCTTCACGGTCAAGTGGCAACTGGTTGGATTCCAGCTATGAAGCCTGATAGAGTAATTGTTGTTTCAGATAGTGTAGCTAAGGATGATTTACGTAAGAGTATGATTCGTGAAGCTGCACCAGCTGGTGTTAAGGCTCATACTGTTCCACTCAAGAAGATGGAAGAAATTGCTAAAGATCCAAGATTTGGAAACACTCATGCACTTCTTTTGTTTGAAAATCCAGAAGATGTATTGAGGGCTATCAAAGGCGGTATTGATCTTAAGAATATCAACGTTGGTTCAATGTCATATAAGGAAGGCGATGTTAACGCCAACAACGTATTATCAATGAATCAAAAAGACGTTGATACATTCCGTGAACTTGAAAAGATGGGCGTTAAGTTTGATGTAAGAAAAGTTCCTTCAGATGCTCCAAGTAATATGGATTCTATCTTGAAGAAGGCTCAAACTTTACTTGACGAAAAAAAGTAATAAATAATTAGGAGTAAATAAATGAACGCTATTCAAATGATTTTGGTTGTGTTTGTTGCCTTTCTTGCCGGTATGGAAGGTATCTTGGATGAATGGCAATTCCACCAACCATTAGTTGCTTGTACTTTGATCGGTTTAGTAACCGGTCACTTGGATTTAGGTGTTGCCTTAGGTGGTTCATTACAAATGATCGCTTTAGGTTGGGCTAACATTGGTGCCGCTGTTGCACCAGATGCTGCCTTAGCATCAGTAGCTTCAGCTATTATCTTGATCGAAGGTGGTCAAGGTATTAAGGGTATTGGTACTGCTACTGGTATCGCTATCCCATTAGCTGTTGCTGGTTTGTTCTTAACTATGATCGTACGTACTATTTCAACTGCTATCGTTCACATCATGGACGCAGAAGCTAAGAAGGGTAACTGGCGTATGATCAACTTATGGCAATGGATTGCCGTATGTTTACAAGGTTTGAGAATTGCTATCCCAGCTGCACTTCTTTTAGCAATCCCTTCAGGTACTGTTAGAAGTTGGCTTGCAATGATGCCACAATGGTTAAACGAAGGTATGACTATCGGTGGTGCGATGGTTGTAGCCGTAGGTTACGCTATGGTTATTAACATGATGGCAAGTAAGGAAGTATGGCCATTCTTCGCAATTGGTTTTGCCCTTGCTGCTATCAAAGACTTAACTTTGATCGCCCTTGGTGCTATTGGCCTTTCAATGGCTTTGATGTACTTAGCTCTTGAAGCTAAGGGTGGCAACGGTGGAAACAATAATTCTGGCGATGCCGGCACTGGCGATCCACTCGGCGATATCATTGATGACTATTAAAATGAACGCATAGAGGAGGATTTATATAATGGCTGATAAGAAAACTAAATTAACCAAGCGCGACCGTTTTAACGTTATGTGGCACTCACAATTCCTTCAGGGTTCATGGAACTATGAAAGAATGCAAAACGGTGGTTACGCTTATTCAATGATTCCAGCATTGAGAAAGTTATACCCAAACAAGAAAGATTTATCTGCTGCCTTACAAAGACACTTAGTATTCTTTAACACTCACCCATACTTAGCATCACCTGTTCTTGGTGTTACCTTGGCTTTGGAAGAAGATAAGGCTAACGGTGCAGAAGTTACTGATGACGCTATCCAAGGTGTTAAGGTTGGTATGATGGGACCTTTGGCCGGTGTTGGTGACCCTGTATTCTGGTACACTGTTCGTCCAATTGTTGGTGCATTAGGTGCATCAATGGCCATTGCAGGTAACGTAATGGGTCCTATCTTGTTCTTCGTTATCTGGAATATTATCAGAATCGCATTCTTATGGTACACACAAGAATTTGGTTACAAGGCTGGTTCAGCTATCACCAGTGATATGTCAGGTGGTATGCTTCAAAAGGTTACCCGTGGTGCTTCAATGATGGGTATGTTCGTCTTGGGTGCCTTAATTGAACGTTGGGTAAACATCAAGTTCACTCCAATTGTTTCTCAAACTCCTATTCAAAAGGGTGGTTACATCGAATGGGACAAGCTTCCATCAGGTGCTAAAGGTATCCAATCCGCTCTTCAACAATGGGATATGGGTAACGGTAAAGCTTTAAGCAGTACTAAAGTTACTACTTTACAAGACAACTTGAACCAATTAATTCCTGGTTTAGCTGGTTTGCTCTTAACTTTCTTCTGTATGTGGTTATTGAAGAAGAAAGTTTCACCAATCTGGATTATCATCGGTATCTTCGTTGTCGGTGTTCTCTTCCACGTATGGGGCATTCTTTAATAAATGGCTAAGTCAATTAATACAAAAGTCGATCTCACTGTTGATGCAACCTGGTTTAGAGGTATTGCATCCTATGGAAAAATTATGATCGGCGATAAAGCTTTTGAATTTTATAATGAGCGAAATGTTGAAGACTATGTTCAAATTCCATGGAAAGAAGTAACTTATGTAGTTGCGGATGTTCATTTTAATGGACGTTATATTCCACGTTTTGAAATTAGAACTAAATCTAATGGTAAATTTATCTTCGCTGCGCGTGATCCTAAAAAGGTATTGCGTGCAATAAGAAAATACGTACCTGCTGACCATATGCGTAAAGCATTAAGTATGTGGCAACAAATTAAGCAACGTTTTACTCGTAAGAAAAAATAAAGCAAACTAAAAATCCCAAGGTCGAATGGCCTTGGGATTTTTTTAGTCATCAGCAATAGAAGCTTGCAATCTATTTAAGAATAATTCGGCAACGGGTGATAAGTTAGTCTCATGTTTCCAGATAACCGTGATCGGTTCACTTAAAGCTGGCGATATTGGCCTAAATGTTAAACCCGATTCGCTAGAAGTATTAGCAATTTTATCTAGTGTTAACATCATAGCCGCATTGTTTTTAACTAGTAAAGTTCCGTTAAAGCTTAGGTTGACCGTTCCGATGAAATTGACGTCGTCTTTGTAATTGCCAAGCCAATTATCGAAATAGTGCATCGTGTCAGCCTGTTGAGAATTTAAGACGGTTCTGCCAACCAGATCCGCTGGGGTAATTGCCTTCTTTTTAGCTAAAGGATCATTCTTAGTCATTAATACGCCCCATACGTCTCGTTCTGGCAATTGAATGGAAGCATAGTTTGAAAGGTTAACATTACCAATGATAGCCGCAAAATCGACTGTACCGATGTTTAACTTCTTTTCAGCGAATTCATAGTCACCACTTAAAATATGAATTTTAACTGTAGGGTAGTCCTGAATAATGTTACTTACAATATTCATCAGTCTTTGCATCCCAACACTTTCGCCGGCAGCAATAGTTAAATCACCACTGATTACAGCTGATGATTGCAGGTTGCTCTTAGTTTTGGCAGTTAAAGCTAAAATTTCTTTTGCTTGCTCTAATAAATATTGTCCTGAAGGTGTCAGAGTTAAATGGCGTGGTTGGCGGTTGAATAACTTGACCCCTAATTCGTCTTCCAAATCCGCAATCTGGCGTGATAAAGCAGGCTGAGAAACTAATAATTTCTGTGACGCTTTCGTCATGTTTAACTCTTGCGCTGTGGCAACGAAATAATTTAAAACTCTTAATTCCATATTTTCACCATAAATAAAAGTTATTATACGTGATACTTAATAAGTTTTTTACATTACTTACTTTATCTTTTAAACTAAAAATGAGCAAGAAAAGGAGTAGCAGATTATGAAGACCCAAGATAAAGAACTTATTCAAGAATTTGTCGGTTCTATGATAAATCCTGTTGATAGATTTCTATGATATTCTATCAACAGGATTTTTTTGCACAAAAAAAGAAGCCATAGGCCTCTTACATTAATATCCTTTGATACTACTCTTTAGAAATTAAGGTGATTGCTTATGACTTCTCTCAATAATTATATTAAATTTACTCTTAATATTGAAGCAGATAATTTAGAATTCCTTGATACTTCATTAGGGAAATATCGTGGACGTGAGGCCAAATTCTATCATGCTGTCCTTCATCTTGATCATTGTCTTGTTTGTGGCTCTGATCATATTTGGCACAATGGCCATTCTTATTCTAATTTCCGTTATCTTGCTTTAGATGCCAGTCTACCCGTCTTTATCAGAATAGCCAAAGAAAGAATTATTTGCCAAGACTGTCATCATAATTCTATGGCTGAAACTAATTTAGTAAATAAGTATTGTCATATCTCAAATCCAGTGAAAAGAAAGATTATTTCTGCTTTAACTGAAGACATGTCAATGAAAAATATTGCCATCCAAAACTCAGTTTCAACTTGTACTGTTCAATGAATGCTTGAAAAATATCAGACTACTTCTACCCAAGATTATGACTGGCTACCTGAACACTTAGCTTTTGATGAATTCAAAGGTGTGGGTCGTCAGCTTTACTTTATTGCCCTTGATGGTCAGTCTCACCATGTGCTCAAAATCTTACCTAATAGATTAAAAAGGATATTCTTAAGTATTTTAAGCACTTTCCAATTACTATTCGTAGGAAGGCTAAAACCGTTACGATGGATCTTAATTACTACTATGACATAATGGCCAGAGAACTATTTCCTAATGCTCAGATCATTTTTGATCGTTTTCACATCATTCAAATGCTTAACCGTTCATTTAACTCATGTCGTATTCATGTTATGAAGAAGTACCATAAAGGATCACGTGAATATAACTTGCTTAAATATTATTGGAAACTATATTTAAAGCCCTTTGATGATCTTGAAAAGACAAAACCACATTATGACTGGCACCTTAAAGATACACTAACTCAGGAACAAATTGTGACTGATGGACTAGCGCTAAGTGAAGAATTAGAGAATACCTACAATCTTTTACAAGATATTAGTAAAGCCCTAATAAATAAAAATGTTTCTGATCTAAGAAAACTTCTCAACTGTAAAGATACTATAGGTTATCAAATGAACATTACGTTAAAAATCTTTAAACGTTGTCTTTATGATTTGCTTAACGCTGCTAGATTTACTGAATCAAATGGCGCCTTGAAGGTACTAACCGCAAAATAAAGCAAATTGAATGAACTGCTTATGGCTATTCCAACTTTTATCATTTAGTAACAAGAATCAAATTAGAAGAAAAAGATGCGATTCTAAAAGAAAAAGCAGTGTCTGGGAAAAAACTAATTCTCAGACAGGAAAAAAGAACGATTATTTCCTAATGGATTTCATCGTTCTTTTTCTATACTTTAAGTGCCTTCCTTGATATTATTGAATCACCACAAAACAAAAAGAAAGAAGGCAATCTTAATGTATCAAAATTATACCATAGGTCAAACAGCTTTAACACTCAACTTAGACTTCGCTATTCCTAATAATCATTTGGCTAATACCATTAGCTGGTTTGTCGATTCAATTCCAGAAGATGTCTTATTGGGTAATACTGCTAAAACCGGTCGTCCAGCTTATCATCCAGCGATGATGCTTAAAATCTTGCTTTTTGCTTATTCCAGAAGAGTATTTTCAGGCAGAAAAATCGAATTAATGCTGGAAGAAAACGTGCCGATGATGGCTTTGGCTGAACACCAACAGATTTCTTACCATACTATCAATAACTTTAGATCCAGCAAGCATGCCAATGAGCTGGTTAAGAAAAGCTTCCTCTACTTTACCAATTTGTTAGAAGCCGAGGGCCTTATCAATGAAGGAGCGATCTTTATTGATGGCACTAAAATCGAAGCTGACGCCAATCGCTATACTTTTGTTTGGCGCAAGGCAGTTGAAAAATTTCATGACAAGCTCAAAGGTCAAGCGGTTGAGCTTTATGATGAATTGATTGCCAAAGAAGTCGTCAAAGCAATGGCAAAAGAGAAAGTCCAGACCAGTCAAGGTTTGGCAGAGCTAGCACAAGAAACGGAAGCCGAGATTGAAAAGCTGACCGAAGAAATTGAGCAAGAACCCAAAGTAATCCCTGGCGGTTCGCCTAGAAAAGCAAGAAGACGCGGTCTTAAAAAGCTGCTTCATAAGACTATGTTCCTCGAATGAAGAAATATGAAGAGGCGAAAGAAATCTTTGCAGGGCGTAACAGCTATTCTAAGACAGATCATGACGCGACTTTCATGCATATGAAGGAAGATCACATGAAGAACGGCCAGCTCAAGCCAGGCTACAATATTCAAGCCGCCACCACTGATCAATATGTGGTTGACTTTGCTTTGTACCCTAATCCAACTGATTTCAGAACTTTCGAACCATTTTTAAAGCAGATGACGACACTAGACAAGTTTGACAAGATTGTCGCTGATGCTGGTTATGGCAGCGAATATAATTATTCAATGTTAGAAGAAGAGTATTCAGACAAGAAGTACTATATTCCTTATACCATGTACGAAAAGGAAAAGACCAGAAAGTATCGCAACGATCCAACTAAGCTGGCTAACTGGTTCTATGATGAAAAAGATGATTATTACCTTGATCAAAATGGCGTCAGATTCAACTTCAAATATTATAGTCAACGTAAAGATCGATCGACTGGTCAGGTTCGTGATTTTAAGGTCTATGAAGCAGATGAATTTCAACTAACGCCAGAATTAGAACGCTTAGCCAAGACTAAGAGCGGACGCCAACGTCAGGTTCGCTATAATCCTAACTGGCAATACCTAAAAGAAAAAGCCAAAGCAGTTCTCCAAAGTCCTGAAGGCAGACACATCTACAGCATGAGGAAATATGATGTGGAGCCGATTTTGGGACATTTGAAGAACGTCTTTGGCATGCGCCGAACTCATTTAAGAGGCAAAAAGAAGGTTGAAACAGATATAGGAATAGCCTTCATGATGATGAATTTAAGCAAATATTGGAACAGAAAATGGTCAAAAGACCAATTTTCTTTGTTCAAAAATAAAAATAGACAGAAAAAGACGGTCAAGCAACTCAAATTAAGAGTTGGATTGATCGTCTTTCAGTATCTAAGGCTTAGTTTTTTCCCAGACACTGCTTTTTCTAAATTATATTTGACTTCTATCAACAACATTTGATAGAGAGCCTTTTAATTTAACTATTATTCATTGTTTAGAAAAAAATTCAATTCGAATAATTGAATCTTTTTCTAATTAATTAGAATTCTTTTTTGTATAAAAAACCACTTAAAACTACCATACCAAGACCAATTAATACAATAAGTGCACTTTGCTTTGCACCGGTCTTTGGTAAAGCTTCTGAGTTGTTAGCTGTATAAACAACTGAAGTTGCCTTTGGCATCTTTTGTGAATTATTAGCCTTGTAAACTGCTTTTTGGTAGTTGACTTTTGCTTTCTTGTCAGATGGCTGTTCAGTTGCTTTAGGTTGTACTACTTCTTCAGTAGTTGGCTTGTTTGGCTTTTCTACTTCAGGAGTAGTTGGAGTAGTTGGAGTAGTTGGCTTAGGTTGTACTACTTCAGGAGTATCTGGCTTG
>NZ_PCYU01000040.1:0-8867 GCF_002553775.1 Lactobacillus sp. UMNPBX16 | reverse complement strand
AACTGGTCAAATCTATCAAACACCGAGGTGATCAATTGGTCTAAAACATTTTTGGAGGAGTAAATAATAGTTATTAAAAACCCTTGAAATAGGGCCTAGTTTCATGCACGCAAATTTTGGCTTTAACACAAACTAATTAAAAATAAAATTTACAATTTACATTGACTTATCACCACATGACTTACTGTCGGTCATCGGCGAATCACGATAAGTTAAAGTAATCCAAAGTTCAGACTCACCGCCGCAGAAATTTGCTCCAATTAGCCTTTTTAAGCGTTTGAAGGTTTGCCGCAGACTTTCATAATTTTTCGGATCAGCTCTACTAGTGACATGCTGAATGTCTTTAACCTCACCAGTTTGTCGATTAACCATTTTTTCCTTAGAAACCTTTTTCATTACTGGTTTTTTTCCGACACTGGTAGAAAGCTCGATAGAATCGCCATATTTATAACCCGTTACTAGCGTATTTTGAGCAATTTTGCTCTCTTCACTTTTTCTCATTTTTTCAAAAAACGACTATAAAGTATTGGGTTAATCAAGTTAAATAGAAGATTTTAATTATCCCTTACAACTTGTAAACTTGGAACTTTAACAGAAAGTTGATTTCTGTAATCTCCCCAAATGCTTGCTTTTTCAACCTTTTCAACCAAAAAACGGGTTCCAAATGCTTGCCAATCGGCAAAAGCACTAAGTGGCTGACGTACCTTGAAAGTTAAACTTTCACCTTCATTAACACCTTTCAAATCGTGACCATAACTGGTGTCATCTTGGTAAATTACGCCAGTAACTTTAGTACCTACTGAAACCATATGGTCGGCATCATCACCCTCTTTCCACTCTTCCAACTTTGTAAACAAGAAAGCCTTTCCTTTAAAGAATCTTGGTGCATCAAATGCTTGGAAATTGGCTAATTTTTTTAAACTCATTGTTGAGCTCCTTTCTATTTGTTCTACTAAAATTATTTCATGTTTTTTCTATTTGTTGCTATTTCCTTTTTTTTTACAAAAATCCCAAATATTATGCCTGTGGCTGGCGCCTCTTGCTCCCTACAGGGGCAGAGCGCCAGCATTTTTAGGCTAGCCGCATAACTTCATATTTTCCTCTTGAAACGTACCCAAGCCCTAAATTTTGATTATTAATGTAAGGTTGAAAACTAGAAGTTCTCATGTCCAAGTCAAGAGCTATGTCATTTGCTATTTCTTTTAGATCTTCAATATCTCGCCGTGAAGCAATATTTTTAGGTAGCCGTATGAAAATATATGCTTCTCGCTCAAAAACGGCCACAAAGCTTAGTAATCGAAGCCGATTATTGTATTTTTGAATCTGGCTTTGAGCTGAATAGTTATAATCAGAAGAATCAACTGGCGAGATCAATTCTTTTTGAAGAAAACGGCTCATTTGTAAAGATAGCCGATAATTAAACCCTTTTACTAGCTTTAAATTTTGTTTTTTTGCGGCATCTTGCATATAAGCAATGTAAACTACCATAACTACTGCTATTACTAGATTTATCGCAATCAGAAATCCACCTAAACTCGTTGAGACATGCTTGTAAATATCAAGTCCAAAAAGCATAAGAACAAACGCAAATGCTATTACTGCAAGACTGACGCTAATCTTAAAAGGTTCATGTGCTAAAAAATTGTAGTTTTCAAAAATAAATTTAATTTTTCTATCCATGTTTTTATTCCATTTTTTCAATAAAAGGGGCTTTAAACGGAACAATGTTCCCATCTCCATTTGTTACAATGCCGACCCCTAATGTGCCATATTCATCTTCATCAAGAATCAAATTGTTAATTGCAGCTGAATCGAGTTCTTTAAAAAGAAATTGCGCATTTTCTGCCGTAATTTTTGAAGCTAAAAGAATTTTAGTAGAAAATTCTAATCTCGTTTGTGACGAAAAAACACCCGCCGTACCGCTTAAAAAGCTTTGGCTTGCAACAATTAAATGAATTTGAAAGCTCGCTGACATTAGCGATATTTTATCAATAAGCCCCATATAAATAGCTCTATTCTTACTATTACCACTTGAAGGAATCGAAATTGCTTCGTCTATCATTAAAAACACATCTTTAAATTTTAAATTAGGATTATTCTTCTTAGCTATAGCTCTAGAATGCATTAAATCAATAACTTTACGTAATTCAGAGCAAACAGAATCTAAAAAATTATTGTCATTTTTCGAAAAATCAGGGCTTAAATAAATCCCACCTAAATTCAAAGTAGATTCACGCAATTTACCATCCAGTTTCGGATCAATAACCCTTAATTCTTTGGCTCCGTCATCAAAAGACCCATTTTTAACACCCATTTTTGAAAATGCTACACAATTTGAAACCAAATAACGAAGAAATGTGGTTTTTCCGCCCCGTGTAATTGCCTGAATAGCTAAATGAGGTGATTTATTAGGTTGCCAATAGTAATCCTGCATTAGTGCAATAGCTAAATTCTTGTTGCTCTCAAAAATTTGGACATCATTAAGCAAATTCTTTATTTTTAAGCGTTTATAAATCCCATAATGAAGCCCAAATTTAAGCCCTCTTGCTGATTCTGGTGGTTCGTTTAATCTTGGAATTAGCGTTAGTCCTGCTTTATGTTTAACGACAAATTGCGGATAAAGAATAGAGCTTGCTATTTGCTCAATTTTGTCTTTAAAGTCCACATTCAAAATTGATTCACTTGGTTCGTTAAGCCATACTATCAAGCTATTTTTAGTAAGTTTCAAACCAATCGAATTACTAAAAGAACTATCATCAGTGTTTAGCTTAGCGTCAAGTGCTGATCTTAACAATCTGCTGTAAGACTGTATATTTTCCTGTTCTTTTAACATTTTTTGCCTCCTTGATAATCAGCATAACTTGAATTCTTCTTTAATAGTGATTTTGCTTTAAAGCACTAAAAATACTGTTTCGTAAATAAAAAAGAGTGGATTTCCACTCTTTTTTTACTAATTACTTACTGTGATTCATTGCGTTAGCCATTTGAATTACGAATGCAAAATCCTCGACTTCATCAAATGGAACTTGAGTTAGGTCAAAACCCATCAAATCCGCATCGCCTGCCTTAAGTGATTGATGAAGTTTGTGAGCTAAATGAACCAGTTGGGTCAATTCATCAGTTTTCATCTTGACTTTTCTCCTTTCTAAATTTTTAAGAGTCTCATTTTCAACTCTTGCAATTATTTTATTTCTTTTTCAAAATTAAATTCGATTTCCTTTTTTTTCTAAAAAATCCCAACAAATTGCTTTAAATCAGCTTTTGTACAACATATTAAATAGCCCTATATGATTATTTGTTTTAAAAGTCATCAAATTCGCCCTATTTTGAAATCAAATTTGATTAAAATAAATAAAATTAGAAATTAGCTTTCTATAGTTTTAGCTGACAAAAAGCCTAAGAATACGATAGAACCGCCTTATTTAACATCAAACTTATTGAAAATTTTGCTTTTTTTATAAGTTGATGTACAGCAACTCCAAATATTTTTAAAAGATATTTACACGGTATTTTTGGCGAATGATTCGGTAGTTTTTCTTATTTAAAAAAACCACATTTTTACCAAACTAAAATTAATATTCTTGTCGGAAAATACGGTAAAAACAACATTAAACGTAATAATTTTTATTGCTAAAATTTGCTATAATAATAAGTAGCTAAATGTATTCAAAAAGACCCCTCAAGGCAATCCTTGGGGGGGTTATTTTATTGAATTTTACATAATGGAAGTTTTGCGAAGTAGGCACAAGAATGCGCCTTAAAAAAGGTATACGAAAAAAGATTGTGAAAATAGCACCGTACACAATTAAAAAAGCCCGAAATGATGGGCTTTTTATTTTTCATTCTTTCAAGATTTCACAAAGTAGCGGACAAAATCCCCTAAAAGATCAATGAGCGTTGACAATACAACGTTCTTGGACTTTTTTAGTTTTTTTTTGCTTTTTTGCTATATTAAAATTGAAAATAAAAAAAAGACGGTCATAAGACCGCCCACGCTTTGCACAACTAAAGTCATGTAAGCATCCATATTCCTATAATTATTATAGCACGAGCATGATAAAATAGAAATTGCATGACTATCCGTGCTTAATTTTCCCTATTAGATGGGTGGAAAGGAGGCAAGTCATGTGTATAATGTATCCATATTCCTAATTTGCGTTCTATTGCACGAGCTTCATTTAGTTCTTCACGAGCTAAATAATTTGCTCGATAAGTAATTATCGGCAATAGGCACGACCAGAGTCATCGGCAGTTGTAGAGTCGGTGGCTTTTTTGCTATTAAAAAAGCCAAGAATATAATATTCTTAGCTTTTTATTAACTATTTAGTCTTAACCGGAAACCAAAGCGTGCCATCAGGTGTTGCCCAATTACCATCAGTAGTTCTATGAAATGTTAATGTCAATTTCTTGCTTTTTAACGTCCAGCTATTTTTATGCTGCGTAACATAAACACGGCCCAAATCAACGTTAACTAGCTTTAGGTAGTCCTTAGTATTAAAAGTGCTATGACCTGTTAAAGCCTTATAAATACTTTTAGCAGTTGATGTATTAGACTTTATTAACTTGGAATCACCTAAGTAACTGCTTTTACCCACTGGTTGAAAGCCATTAATAGTTGCTGAATTTTTATTTAAAAATAGGGCTACTGATATTCCTAAATGGTTAGCCATTGTATTGTCGCTTTGCCGGGCATCAACGGTTTGATAACCTTGATTAATCAGACTATTAGGAACAGTTTGCTGATTATGATAAATTAACCAGCCGCTTAATGCGCCCACAACAATAATTACCGTAGCAAAAGCTGCTATAATCCTTTTATTCATAGAAACATCTCACTTTATTCCTGAATATTATTTTTGTATGGCATAATAGCTCCATGGGATCTTAAGCGAACGGTACCACCGTAATACACTATCCAACGAATTTTATTATTTTGAAATTCTTGATACATATTTTCTCTATGAAGGTAACCGTTATAAGTACCATCATTGTAAGGAATTTCCCAAGGAGTATCTACAGGGACAGTAGAAGCACTACTATGCCATGGTCCCCATCTTTTAACACCATGAATTTTTTTAGTCAGGGGTAATTTTTGAACAGTTTGAGAAGAGTTTGTATCAGTTTCAGAAGCCTCTACTGTACTATTACATACAAATGATAACAATACGGCAGAGACACTTAAAGCAATTGTCATTTTCTTTAATTTCATGCTTAACAACTCCTTGTATTATTTTAAATTTGTAGAATTAGGGTTATTCTCAATCTCTAATTTAGGTAATTTTTTATTCAGCGTTGGGATAGGATAATTCTTTAATTTCGTATTAAAAAGATATCCTCCATATACTACTCCTGTTGGCCCATGACCAGTTGGTTGAGTATATCTACGTTGAATATATCCTCTAAAAGCTTGATTTCCTCTAGTTACAGTTACAAAAACATAAGGTCTATTTTCATGAAAGAAAGTAGTTTGATACCAAATATGATGAACGAATCCTTTTGTAGCTTGAATGTTAGTCTGAATATTCGGAGATTCTACAGTATTTGTATCTGCTAACACCGATGTGGTCATTGAATTAGTTGTTAAAAACAAAACTAAACCAGCAGTTAAAGTTAATAATTTCTTAGATTTATTCATGTTTATTTGCTCCCTTCTTAAAAACTAACATTAGTTTCTTTAAATTGCTTTTCAAGCCTAAACAGGTTGATCTAACTCATCCTGTTACAACGATAATAACAACATCTTCTGGACTCATAATGCTGCTTCCTTTCTATAACTCTTTTTAATTTTTGTCTCATTATATTTAGAATCAAACAAAAATATGTAATAATGTGCGTAATTGCACATTATTACATATTTTTATTTATACTTATCCTTAAATTTACTCAATTCTAAAGAGTAGTTTTTCATACTAGATATTGAAAGATTTTTTATTATTTCATCACATGTTTCTAAAAATGATTTGTTACCACTTTGTTTATATTTGATTAAGCATTCAAAAAATTGAATCACGTTCTTATAGAAATAAATATCAGGAGTCGTAGGAATACTGTTAACATAAGAAAAACAAAACCCTATATCATTGAATTTATTTTCCTCTATAGAAAAGACTAATAGATTGATAGCTATTGACAAAAGATCTTTTTGAATAATCGTATCTTCTGTTAAACCATATCTTCTTACTAATTTTCTGGTAATTATCTTATTGTCTTGAAAAGAATAAAAACGCATTGAATTGCAATACAACATAAACTTGGTTTTATTAAATTCTGGAATATCAAATATCTTTTCCTTCAGCTCTTTTTGCAGAGAGAGATTCAGTTTGTCATCTACTTTGAGCAATTCTATAAATCCTTCTACTAAAAGATTTTGCATTTCTTTGTCGCTTTTTGATAACCCACTTTCATTGATAATATGCTTTATTTTCTGCATTTGTTTAATATCTACTTTATAGTAAGCTTGTTCCATAAGTTTTCTTTGATGCAGTATTTGTTTTTTATATGACTCGTACTTTTCATTTATTTGCGTGAAAAAATCAGATAAGTCAATCCCGTTATAAGCAAGTATGCTCATGAGATCCCTAGCACTTATCTGATGTATTTCATTTTCTACCTTTGCGTAATATGAACGATCAATTATTTTTCCTACAAATTTGGCTTGTGTTTTTCCTTGTTCAAGTCGATATTTTTTTAATAGACTTCCTATTGTCATGTATCTTACCTCTTAACACAGCTTCAATATTTTATTAAAACCACCACCAGTGCCTCTTTCTTGGCGGCCTTTTTTCTTTCGTTGTTTTTTCTTTTGCAACAGAGACATTTTTTCCAGAATTACCATCTTTATGAATTAATTGAGGCTTATCAACTAAATTTAACTGCTGTGCTTGATCTGCTAATTTCGCAAATTTTTGGCCAAAATCTGAAATTACCTTGTCTTTTTCATCAAGTTTCTTTTGTAGTCTTTCAATTGTTTCTTGTTGTATTTCAACTTGCTTTTTTAAAAACTCAATAGATGAAAATGATTCCCGCTTAGGCTTGTCATTATTGACATCATCTACATTTTTTGATCTATAATATTTATTTATTAATGTTTCCTTATAAAGCTTTTTGTTTCCTTGTACCTTCTCCGGGGAAACATTATTCTTATTAATCCACTTACTAAGTGTACCTTTTGAAATGCCTAATTTATTAGCTAATTCAGTTTGATTATACAATTTGTTAGTTTGTTTCATTGTTTCGTTTCCCTGCTTATTTCCATTGTTTCCAAGAACGTTCTTTGGAAACAAAAAAACGACCAGCCTTTCTGGAGCGCCACTCCGTCCAACAAAAATCGAAATATAAAAAAGAAAAATTAAAAATTTTTCCAGCCCCAAAAGGGGCTAAAAGGTAAGGCGCATAGCGCCTCCTCAATAGTTAGCCTAAACGTGGCTTAAAAACTACTGAGAAGACGCGTGGCTTCCGCATAGTTCAGATTCAATTGCTCAAAAATCAAGCTTCTGCTTCAAATCTCAGCAATTAAATCTGACCGACCGTTTAAACTCACCCTGCCCTTGTTCCTTTATAGATCTCGGTTTAACGTCACGTTGGACGCGAGTTTTTTTGTTTCTGTTCAATAACTCAAGTAAACTTGAACATTACGATCCAAAGGATAGTCGTTAGCATTTCCAAGGCTTCCTGATTGACTCAATTAGGTTAATGAACCCGCATGGACAACTTGCCACGTCTTTGTGATTTGCGAAATCAACGGGTTTAGCTTACCCACGATAGATAACTCCCTGACTGGCGCGTCTCCAGCAACAGAGGGGCTTAATTTGATGATTAACCTGGATAGCCGCTCCTATTTTGCATTAAAGATTATCAATCTATCAAAAAAGCTATAGCCAAATTCATTGACTATAGCCAGTTAATCATCTTTTTTTACTTTCGCTTATAATTCACTATTCTAAATGTTGAATTAAATTGTTTCCCTTGCTAAAATGGAAACATAAGAAAGTTAAAAAATCACTTATTGATTAGTTGCTGTAATCAATGAGCTTGACCCGAAGAAGATACGCCAATATCATCTAAGGGCTTTTTTGTTGCTCTCTTTTATTAAGTTGTTAATTGCTATTATAAAGCACTTTTAGCAACATTAAAAGATAGTTAATCATAAAAAATGCTGAAACCGCATCATATTAGCGATCTCAGCATTATTTTTTTGAATTTAACTCTTTTAATTCTCGTATTTTTGCTTTTTTCAATGAATAATATTCTATTTCTACATCAAAATTATCTTTACCTTTTTTAAATTCGACTTTTCGGTAATAATCAGGATCAGTTTTAATATTCCAATATTTTTGAACTTTAAACTTCTGGTCTACTACCTTTTCAGGTTCAACAATTCCCCTAGATCGTCTATAAATCTGCATTCCAACATCATATAAAGCCAGCCGACCGCCTTTAACAATCTTCTTAGGTCTATCACTTGTTTTAGTAAAATCTCCCTCAAGATTGTCCAAATCAACATTGGTTAAATAAGCCATTAAATATGCTGAAACGTTGTCGGAGTCACTTAATCGTTTAGTCTTGGTGAACCCTTGCCCCCATTTTTCAGCTACAACGTCATTTAGTATAACCAGCTTTGATTTATCTGGTGTTTTTAACAACAAATGTGCATGCAGGCTTCCAGAAGCTTGAGGCTCGATAACCACGATATAAACTAGCTTTTGCTTAGTAAACCTTCTTAACTTACGCATAAACTTGCTAAAATCACTATATAACCTCTCGTATTATATAAATTAAATCTGTGTTGATTGTCTTTTTAGTTTGTTTATTCGATCATCAGATGCTAGTCTCTAATTGTCATTGACCTTGGTCAATTGGTATAGGTT
>NZ_PCYU01000003.1:0-64072 GCF_002553775.1 Lactobacillus sp. UMNPBX16 | reverse complement strand
CCATTGGAAGATACCCGCGCGTAAGCCACAATTTTGCGTTTATCAATGGGCTCGTTATGATCAAGGCCTAAATACTGATCAAGCTCTGATTGATAGTAAAATCGTCTGTTGTTAGCTGTTCGATGAGCTTTTAATTTCCCAGCTCGATCCCAGCTTTGAAGAGTGAACGGCGCTTTGCCAAGATAGGCAGCAGCTTCTTTTAAATACATAATTCTAGACATAAAAAGATCTCACCACCTTGTAGCGAGATTATAGCACACTTTATAACACTTAAGAAATACAATTACATATATATTTTTAAACTTGTTGAAACTCTTGAAAGTCTTTTTATTATAAGTCACTACCGCAATTTTACCTTTATAAAAGCCAGCATATTCTTTTTGTAAATCACCATGGATATCACAATTAGCCAATGAAACTACCCAAGACTTTTCTGCCTTAGTTAGTTTATTCATCTTTTTAACCCAAACTTTTTGTCCGTCTAATTTACTTTGATCGTATTTAATTTGCCAACTAGCCTGCTTAACTGCCGCAATAGAAGTATTCTTGTTAGTCAATAACTTTTGTGCGTTATCAACGGCCAAATCATATCTTTCTTGCTGTGCTTTTTCAGTCAAACGATATAAAGTCGATTTTTTAATTTGACCTGCTCGATCAACTAAGGCTTGCAACTCACCATAGTCACTAGAAGTGGCCTGACTTGCATCTGCTTGTGCTTCGCTTGGTGTATTATCAACTTTTAATGCAACTGGATTTTGACTTGTCACATCACTAGCTTTAACAAAAGTATTTGCTGTATCTTTAGTTTGGTGAGCATATGAGCCGTTGCTGGTAATCGTAGTACCAGTCTTGCCTGTTCCATCAAGAGCTGGAACCCAGACCAATTTTTTGTTAGCCGTAAGATGATAATATAGATCAGCTTGTTTAGTTTGCTTGTTCCAAATATAAAGAGCTCGATCAACGCCAACATTAACATCTGGAATCAATAAATAACTCTTATCAACGATTTCACCGTCAATATTATAGAGATACGTTGAGTTACCGGCAATGACATAATTATCTTCAGTAGATGCAGCTAATGCAAAATTATTTGGCATAATCCGAGTTGACTTTTTGATATCAGGTAGGTTGACCCACTTATCAGTACCTTTAATCCGATAATATTCCAGACTACTCAAATAATCATCAGCGCCGTCAACATTATGATAATAGTTCTGATCAACTGTAAGCTTAGTTCCCTTCTTAATTGGAGCAGCAATTGGCATCCCTATTTGATTAGTTACTGGAGCAGTCTTTTTGGTAATTACCTTAATTTCCTTAGTTGACAGATCCGCATATTGATATTTTCCTGGCGAGATTCTACCAATGTTGCCTGGCTTAATATATTTATTTTTGCCAATATTAACAAAGTCTGTCTTCTTGATGCTTACTGTCGGTAACGAAAAATACTTGCCAGCTAATACATTATTGAAGAAATACCTGCTTTGATTTGGGTTAGTAATTGCCTTAGGCTTCAATATAGTCACCTTTAGTAACTTTCCCTTCTTAATCTTGCTCTTGGTACGCTTACCTTGATGATTGTAAACATAGGCATTGTGGTTAATATAGAACGTTAATTTAGTAGTTTGTGTATTATCTTGACTTGCGGCAGCAACTGGATTAGACAAATGATTATTTGCTAAAACAGGTACAGTCAACATTATCGTAGCTGCCGATACTAAAATTAATTTTTTTGATGCTTTCATTTTTATTCCCTACCCTAATTTTTATAACATCTTTAGCAATTCAATGCATCAAAAAAGTCCAAGAGGAAATCAATGTATACCTCTTGAACTTTTTATCAATAAAAAAATAGAAAGGAGACAAGTCTCTAATCTATCCAAAAACATCTCTGCTTTTCAATTGTATAAACATGTTATTATTCTTCAGCTAATTTGTCAATAACTTTGTTCAAAAAATTATTGACACAATTTTTCACCAAAACAAAATAAGCATCCCTGCAAATCAACTGCAGTAATGCTTATTTCTTATTCTAAATGTTCCATATTGCCTAATGCTAGAACTAATATTATTTACAATTTCAGCTCAACACCTTTAATCAACTATCACATTGCCAATTTAAATTTGGAAAGCCATTGCTCTCTTTCTGACCAAGAATAAACAGGAATATTATAGTTCTTAAAGGCAGACTTAAAATCACTAGAAACAGGACTATTAATATTGTTCGCAATAACTGAAAATTCTGTTTTAGGTTGGCTTTCTCGTACATCAATAATTCTAAATAAAGGGTTAGCTATATTAGAATTAATAGGCGTATTCACCACCTTAATAGCTTGTTGCGGTTTTTTTCTTGTACGTCCAACCACAATATCAAACTTAGAATTCCGTCCGCTTTTTCCTAGTAAACTCAAATCTTCTCCTACTGGAATATTATTATCAATAAAATAATTTGTTACATCTTCTTTAAAATACTTAATAACACTATTTTTAGAAGTCTGTAATAAATCAAAAGCTTGCAACATACATTGAGTTAACCTATTTTGTGCATCTGGAAATTGGGCTAAGTCATCAAATTCAATTATTAATTCATTATTCTGATTTTTCACACCAAAATTAATCAAAATCGATTGAAAGTAGTTCCTACGTTTAGATTTTCTGTTTAAATTAATATCTAATAACCCTAACTCATTAATAGTATACCCATCATCACTAATTATATATTTTGATGTATTTCCTTGTGCAATCACTAATTCTATATAATCATTGTACATATCTAAAAAAGGTGTAGTGATAGTCATATAATCCTGATTTTTAGAAGGGACAAATTGAATCTTTTTATCTATCCAGTCAAAATATATTTTCTTCATTTTCTCTACATCAAACATATTTAACTGTTCTCCCCCCTTTCTTTAAAATAAACTTTCCTGTTCTCGAAAATTATATGAATTTATATTATCAACATTCAAAAACTTTAATGTCTTCTTCAAGCATTCACACAAGTTATTTAAATCATTCTGACTCAATTGAAAATTTTCGTTCTTTTCCAAAAGTGGTACAGCTACATGTGTACCATATTTTGGAAAATCCGCTCTATGCAAATGAGGACAAGGAATGACTTTATTTGACCATTTAAAGTCTCCAACAGGATTTTGATGAGGACGTCCAATAATATCTACTCTAACTAATGGCTGTTCCTTATTTCTCTTTTCCCTTAATTGAAAAGTACATTTAGGACGTCTATGTCCTTTTCTATTCAAATCAAGTATAAAATTATAATTATTTCCTTTTAACCTTAATTGACTAGAATTCTGAAATAGCGGCAAATCAATGTAATCATTCTTTTCTATTATTTGTTTAACCGCCTCAATCATTTTAGTAATTTCAGCAATATCCATCCTTTTTACTCCCCTATAAATTAGATTTATTATACTATGAAATTATAATAAAACTCTAGTTCAATTTTTCAACAAAATAAGCATCTCTGCAAATCAACTGCAGTGATGCTTATTTCTTATTCTAAATGTTTTGCGTTATCTAGCGCTGAATCGTGCATCGGTCGATAATATCGCTTGCCATCTTGACTCAGTAGTGGCTCGGTGAACTCGCCTTTAGGCGTATGCTGCAGGGCATTCGTTACTGCATAAACTGCAGCATCTAAATCATCAATTCGGTGCAATAATTCCGCTTCTAGCAATGCCGGCAATTTGGGTGAACCATATTCAAAGCGGCCATGGTGACTAAGCACCATATGCCGCAATAAGAGTAAATCTTCCGACTCCAGATTCATCTTCATATCCTGAGCGGCCAGCATAATTTGTTCATCAATTAAAACCAGATGCCCAACCAAATTGCCTTCAGTCGTGTATTGAGTTGCGGCAGGACCTGAAAGTTCCAGTACTTTTCCCATATCATGCAAAATGCATCCCGCATAAAGTAGCGATCTATTCACTTGCTCATAATTATCAGCCAAACCTTTGGCATCCTTAAGCATTGATAAAGTATGAAAAGCTAAACCTCCGCGGACCGCATGGTGGTTGCTTTTACCAGCAGGATGATCATAAAAACGATCATGCCATTTTTGAAGTAAATACTTCACAATTTTTGTCCAGGTAGGATTATCAATCTGCATCACAAATTTATTAATTTCAGCTTCCATCTCATTAACTGGTTCCGGCGCTGATTTAATAAATTGATCTAATTCATAGCCTTCTTGTGGACCGACCACGCGCAGAGAATAGATCCTAATCTGGGGGCGACCCTGATATTCTTCTCTTTTGCCATTCAACTCAACGATTGTCCCAGTTGAAAAAGTTGCTGCATCTTGATTGTTAGCATCCCAGTAATTACCGCGAATCTCGCCTGAGCCATCACTGAATTGCATCGCTAAAAACAACTTATTCTTTTTATTATGACGCAACTGTGAGTTTTTAATCAAAACAACAATGTCCATTTCTTCTCCATCGTTGTAATCTAACAATCTCTTAAGCATCCTGTGTTCCTTTCGTAAAAGTTAATGGCTCAATCCCAAGCTGATCAACTAAATTCTTTTGAGCTGTGAAAATTAAAACTTGATTGTTTTCGCTAATCTTTTGCAATAACTGATCGATATAGCTGACTCGCTGATCATCAAAGTTTACAAACGAATCATCAATCAAGATTGGCAAATTAATTTCATCCTTGATCTGCTCAATAAAAGCTAACTTCAAGGCAAAGTATAATTGCTCAGCAGTCCCCCGTGACAAGTATTTTACTTCGCGCTTTTTACCATCACTTCTGACTACTGTTAGCTTCTTATCTAAATTAATCCCAACATATCTGCCGCCCGTTAGCAAAGCTAAGTATTCCTGAGCCGCCTTAAGCATCTTGGGGAACCGTTCATTAGATGCCAAGTCAAGCGAGCGACTGATCCACCTTGCCGCAAACAAGTTAGCCAAGTATTCTTTACTGCTCTGGACAAAATTGGTTTCTGTATTAGCCAGATCCTGCTTAGCCTTAAACACCGCAGTAGAATCAGCTAAATTGTCTAACTGCACTTGCAACTGAGCAACTTGACTCTGAAGTTCATTAATTTCTGCATTCTTAGTACTAATTTGTTCAGTCAAAGCCGTTAATTTATCTGCTAATTCGGTTGAATTTGTCTGCGTTTGCAGCTGTTGAAGATCATCGCCTAACGATTCCTTCAAGGCCGCAATCTGCGTCTTCAGTTTAGCCTGATTAAGTGAATCTTGATAAAGCTGATCGTAACCTGCCATATTTTCCACATTAACTTGGGCAAAAAGTGCCTGTAATTTCAGACCCAATTCTTTCAAATCTTGCTTATCCTGCTTTAGTGATGCAGTTAAGCTGGATTTTCTTTGAAACAATTCTTGTTTTTCACTAATTTGTGTCTCAAGTTCGTCCAAACCATTCAAAACTTGACTAAAGTCATTATCAATCGGTTGCTTCAATGCATTTTGGACACTTGAGGCCAGTTGAGCCACATTCTGATTCAAAACAGTTACTTGCTTATTATTAGTCTGTGCGGCATTCTTTTTGATTTGATATTGATTCAGATTAGTTAGTAAGCTATTTAAGTTTAGCGTATCAGGATTCAATCCATATTTTGTTTGGAAAGCTTGGCGTTTTTGAGCAACCAGCTTTTGCTTTTCTAATACTGCCGCATTTTGCTTATTTTGGTTACTATTTTTTAAGTATCCTGCTGCTAGGAAAATTAGTCCAGTAATTAATGCAATTACACCAACTGTACCCAACGCTACCAAAAGAACTACACCTAATGCCGCTAACACTGCACCGATAACATACCAAAGCTTGTCATTAGTAGTTACATAAGCAGGCTCATTGACAGCACCTGGCAAAGCTTGATAGTCTGCCTGCATTTGTTCAATTTGCTCTGGTGTCAACTTGAGTAGATTTTTTAATTCAGGTGTCAAAGCTAATAGTTGCTCTTTCTCCTGCTTCAATTGGTCAGCCTTTTGCAAACAATTACGATATTCCGCTTGCCACTGCAAGAGTTGAGGCTTCTGCTGGATTAGCTTCTTCTCTAGCGTAAAATCAGATTGATCGTTTTCACCCAGGTCCTGCAACTGCGCTTCTACCGATTGAATCGTCTTTTGCAAATTACGTCCCTGAGCCATAATATCTTGGGCTTTTTGATAATTTTGACCATTAAAGTCGACATCCTTGACCTGTTTTTGCAAATCAAGCAGCGTCTGATAATTGCCCATTTCTTTTTGCAAATCATGCAAATCTTGTTCTTGTTTTTGTAAAACAGCCAGATCTTGTTTTTGTCTGTTTAATGCCGCTCTTTTTTGTACAAAATCTTGGTGCAGCTGTTCATAATCATTAAACTCATTTTTAGTCTGCGCTAATTTATCACGTTGATCAGTCATTTCCTTAAGCAGACGGTTTACTTCGGGCTTTTTACCTGTCTTTTTAAAAAGCTTACCTGCTTCTTTAGCAAAGTCGTCGCGCATTTCCAGCAACTTGCTAGAATCTGCTGCTCCCAAGTAATAAATTCGCTCAAGCAAATCCTCTTGACTTAAACTGTTAACCTGACCCAGCATTTCTTGGTTAAAAATAAAACTATCAGCGTAAAAAGAGCCATCAATATTTTGAATCTGATCAAAAAATACACTCTCAGGTACAACTTGACCATCTTTTTTGACGGTTAAAATTCCCTTTTTAGTCTTGTCACCTTTAGCATAGAGTCGCTCAAGTTCGTATTCACCATCAGCTGCAGTAAAAACTAAATTACCGCCCATCGGACTAACATGAGCTAGCGGCGTATAATCTTCAAAAAACGGTGAAGAGTTACTTCTCAAATGAAAGCCAAATAAGATCTGTTTAATAAAAGCTACCGTTGTACTTTTACCAGCTTCATTGGCACCAAAGAAAACATTAATTTGATCACTAGGCAAATCGAAGGTTTTATTCGAGAACTGCCCAAAGTTAATAATCTTAATTTGTTTCAGTCTCATCCTTAATTCCTTTCAATTTACTCATTAGTTTTACTTCTGTTAGATTCTTAACCGCCGCAATAAAGTCTGGATCAGCCGCTAATTTAGCAGCTTCTGGATCCTTTTTTTGCCAGTCACTAACAATTTGCTTGAATTCAGCTGGTGCAAATAACTCTTCTTTGGCAGCTTGGAAGGCTTGTTGGTCATTGTCATTTAACTTTAAACTAGTATTCACAACAAAGCGCACATCAACTAACTGAGAAGCAAATGGCAGCGATTGAGAAATAGTTTGCCAAAAATCAGGATCCTGAACCAAATCGCGTTCTTCGGTACTCAAATATTGCGCACCAGCAATCGTCAAACTAAAGTACGTTTTTTGTCCAGATTCAAGCTTGGCAATAATTTTTGCTTGTAAGTCAGCTTTACTGATAGCTCCTTCAAGATTAATTTTTGTCCCTTGCCATAAAATTGGCCCTGTTTCTTTAAAATCAATAGTAGTCTTACCACTATTTTCATCAATCTCACCTAGATAGCATCCCTTAGCCCCCATCTCATTAATGTGGCGACCTTGAATGTTACCTGGATAAACGATCCATGGCGTACTACTTAAATTATTTCTCGCATGAATATGACCCAAAGCAAAATAGTCATAATTCAAGTTTTGCAACTCATCAACTGTAAACGGTGCATACACATTCTGACTAGCAGTAGCTGATTTCTCTTGAGCATGCATTAAACCAAAAGTATAATTTTTTCCTTTTGCTGGAAATTCTGGGATTTTATCCTCAGTGATATGGTTATTCAGATATGAAAAGCCGATTACGTCATAGTTAAAACCCGCATCCGTAGTAAAAGTAGCTTGCTCTACTGTTTCACTATTGCCTAACAATTTAAAGTAAGGACTGGGACTAACTAGCAGATCTTCTTGCTTCATGTGGTCATGATTACCAAAAATCATCACTACCTGAATTTGTGCATCAGTTAATCTCTTCACTTGCTCAGCAAAAAACAACTGAGCCCGTGGTGACGGCTGACTGCTATCAAAGGTATCCCCTGCTATTAAAACTAAATCAACTTTTTCAGCTAATGCTAGGTCGACAATTCTTTTTAGCGACTGATCAGCTGCCTGATAGATATGGTTAAATTCCTCAGATGGCAAAAAAGATAGCCCACGAAATGGACTATCTAAGTGCGCATCCGCAAAGTGAATAAATTTCATCGCGAATATTAATTTCTAAGATCTTCATAAAGATCATTAATTGGCTTAGTGTAAGCTTTTTGTACTTCACCAAGCAAATCGTACAAACCCTGTTCATTCGTAAGAAGCGAAACAATTTTATCATTCTTTTGAACTTGATCATTTAAGTCCTTGTAAGCTTGTTGATCTTCAGCTGAAAGTGGTTGACCAGCTTGTTGTGCTTGCATGATCTTATTTTGCAATTCATCCATCTTTTTGAATAAAGCTGAAGCATCCTTATCATCTTCAACAGCTTTAATTGCTTCTTGCAACTTCTTGTATTGATCAGTTTGAGTCAAATCTTCTGCTAACTTGTTAGCAGCATCGTAAATGTTAACCATCTAGTCCTCCTAAATTTTATTGGCCAAATAAGCCTTTAAGGCTATTATACCATTCATTGATTTTCTGTCCTGCAGAACCGAGTCCATCTTGAATTTTTTCACCTAATCCATTAGTCCAGTCATCATTAGAACCATTATTCTTCACAATCTGGTTAGGTGCCTTCTCCGTGAATTCAGTTTGCGCGGTGTACGGCAAAATTCCTTCCATCTCAGCCTTATATAAACGCGTAATTCCTGTTTCAGAAATGCCCTGCATGTAGTGTTGCTTGTTAGTGTGGTCAAAACCAACCCAGGTAGCAAGTACAATGTCAGGCGTATAACCGACGATCCACTGGTCCTTGGTACCAAATCCATATGAGTTAGGTACTTCAGTTGACCCAGTCTTCCCAGCTACACGGAAGCCATTTGGCTGAGCAGAGCGTCCTGTACCATTAGTGAAAACGCCGAGCATCATAGTCGTCATTTCTTTAGCAGTATTTTCAGAAATAACGCGGTGGCTGCTTGGATTATTATTTTCGGCTAAAACGTTACCCGAAGCATCAGTAATTTTGGTAATAAAGAAAGAATTATTAGGCAAATTACCCTTGTTGGCAAAAGCTGAATATGCACGTGCCATCTGAATTGGCGAAACACCTGAAGATAATCCACCTAAGGCAAGCGCTAAATTACGGTCACTCTTTGGTACCTTAATTCCAAAGTTTTCAACAGATTGCACGCCTTTACTTACACCAATCTTATCCAATAGCCAAACAGCTGGCACATTTTTACTTTGTTCTAAAGCTTCATACATTGGAATTGTATTAGAATAGCCATTGTCCACATTATGCGGTTCATAGCCATTTTTACCAAATTTCTGCAACTTGTTCGATAGTTGCGAGTCATAGTGATAGCCATTTTGTAAAGCTGGGGCATATACTGCCAACGGCTTGATTGATGACCCTGGCTGCCGCTTCATCTGCGTTGCACGATTGTAACCCCGGAAGACGTGCTTACCGCGACCACCGATGATTGCCCGAACAGCACCAGTACTTGGGTCCATTGCCACGCTAGCGCCTTGGCTTTCAGTTCCATCACTACCATTTTGTGGGAAAAGCCAGCTTTGCTCAAAAGTATCCTGCAATTTACCCTGATAATTTTGATTTAAAGTAGTATAAATTTTAAGCCCCTTATTCATGACTTGTTCTTCAGTTAAGCCATATTTAGAGATTGCCTCGTCAACTACAGCATCAAAGAAGTAAGGATAGCGATAGCCGTTTTTATTTTGAAAAGTATTCCGCAAAGTTAATCCTTGCTTTTGATACATTTTAGCTTGAGCCGCTGTCAACTTATTATTATCCACCATCAAGTTTAAGATTAAATTTCGTCTTGCTAAAGCATTCGACATGTGATCAACCGGATTATAAAAACTAGGATTTCGTAAAATTCCAGCTAAAGTTGCGGCTTCACTCGGATTAAGTTCACTTGCGTTTTTGCCAAAATAGCGACGACTTGCATCTTGCACGCCCCAAACTCCGTTACCAAAGTAAGCATTATTCAAGTACATCGTTAAAATATCTTTTTTGGAGTAAACATGGTTAATTTCAATTGCAAAAAAGAGTTCTTCCAATTTTCTTGAAAAAGTCTGCTGCTGGGTCAAAAGCGAGTTCTTGGCTAACTGCTGAGTTAAGGTCGAACCACCACCCGTTACTTGACCGTGATGAATCACTAAACTTAAAGCAGCTCGCGCCATGCCTTTAATACTAAAACCTGGGTTCTTCCAAAAAGTCCGATCTTCAGTCGAAATTACGGCATTTTGAATATTAGGCGAAATCTGGTCATATTCCACAAATGATCCTTTTTGCGAGTATAAAGAACCTGCTTTTTTACCCTTGTAGTCATAGATTGTAGTTGTGGTTGAAAGCGAGGCCTTCAAATTAGCTATGTTTGATGTCTTAACTTTAATTGTATAATAGGTACAAGTTAAGAGCATCAATGTGAGCAGGATTAAAATAATCCAGCGTCCGATAAAGAAGCGACTATCAAATCGATGCCAAGCATCTTTAAAGCCACCTCTTCTTGGTTGGTCGTTATTCATTAAATATTGCTCCTTTTTAGAAACAAGAAAATTGTACCATACTATCAAAACACGTGTTTATAACTAGATTAGACTTAAGAAATTATTATGAGTTTCCATTTTACACTTTTTTACCCAGAAAATCTTGCTCCGGCATCTGTCAATGAAGTACTACGTCAACTTTTAATCCCTCGCAAGTGGCGTCATTTTTTGCGAATTGAACAAAATATTTTAGTTAACGGCAACTATCGCTATTTTAATCAAAACATTTTACCTGGTGATAAAATTGAAATTAACTTGGATCATGTTGAAAGTGATCAACAGGCTTATGCACCAAGCGGTAAGATGCCCGATGTTATCTATGAAGATGATAATCTTTTAATTATTAATAAGAAAAAAGGGCAAAAAACGCACCCTAATCTAAATGAAACTAATACTGCTCTGAACGATTGTACTACTTATCTTGGTCAGAGTCCCTATATTGTTCATCGATTAGATATGTTAACTGGTGGTTTACTTTTAATTGCTAAAAATCCTGCAGTTGTACCTATTTTAAATCGTGAATTAACCAGCAAAATTTTTCACCGCGATTATTTAGCTAAAGTTATCAATGCTGATCACTTAGCTGAAAGAGGTACGATTAATGCCCCAATTGGTCACGATCCACTTGATCAACGCAAACGCAAAATCGATCCTACTGGATTAAGAGCAGTTACTCATTATCAAGTTTTACAAAAAAATGATGACAATACTGCGATTGTCAAATTGACGCTTGAAACTGGTCGTACACACCAGATTCGCGTTCACCTTGCCTCTTTAGGAAGTCCTATTGTAGGCGATCCTTTATATAACCCTGATTTTGCCAGTGAGAGATTAGCCTTAGATGCTTACGAAATTTCATTAGTTCAACCTTACTCTTTTACTAAATTAAATGTAAAATTGCCCAAAAACAAAATTGAACTCTAAAAAAGCCTTTGACTGCAATACTGCAATCAAAGACTTTTCATCAAATTATAAATTTTACCAATTATATTCATTTGGATCCTTTTTACCTAAGCCAGTTGCATGATCAAGGAGGATCCTCTGCTCATAATGAGCTACATTTAGCTTAGTCGCCTTCACCATGTCAGGGTTAACTGATACAAAATCAATGCCACTTCTGACTAAAAATTCAGTAAATTCTGGATATTCTGATGGTGCTTGACCACAAATCGAAACCGTCTTACCATCTTGATGAGCAACCTTTATCAAGTGTCTAATCGCCCTTTTGACGGCAAGATTTCTTTCATCAAAAAGATCAGCAATCACATCATTATTCCGATCGCACCCCAGTAAAAGCATCGTTAGGTCATTTGAACCAATTGAATAACCATCAATAAATTGATTGAACTGGTCCGCCAAAATAATATTAGCTGGAATTTCAGCCATCATGTAAACCTTGAAGTCTGCGCTTCTAACTAAACCTTGTGTCCGCATGATTTCCGTCACTTTGCGCGCTTCATCCACTGTTCGGCAAAATGGAATCATCACATGTAAATTCTTTAATCCGAACTCATCGCGCACCTTTTTTACCGCTTCAAGTTCCAATTTAAAAGCATTAATATATTTTGGATCATAATATCTAGAAGCACCGCGCCAGCCTAATAGGTCTGCTGGTTCATGCGGCTCATATTTGTCGCCGCCCTTTAAGTTGCGATATTCGCCAGACTTAAAGTCTGAAAAACGTAAAACTACTGGCCGTGGTGCCATTGCCCGCGCGACTTTACCGATTCCATTAGCTAGCTCGTTAACTACCCTCTCTGGATGACCAGTTTCAATCAAATAAAGGGGATGCTGGTGAATATAAGTCGTCCATAAAAATTCTTCGCGCATTAAACCAATCCCATCAGCTGGCAAAGATGCATATTTTTCAGCAAGATCAGGATCTCCTAAGTTCATCATAACTCTGGTTGCAGTTGGTGGGAAATATTCAACTGCAGCAGGCTCAGCTGGCTTTTCATCGACTTTTTTAACCGCGTCTTTAACAACTCCAGCATAAACTACACCATTTTTAGCATCGACGGTGACAGTCTCGCCGTTTTTCAAAGTTTTCGTAGCAGCTTGTCCACGGCTAGTTGTTCCAACTAAACAAGGTATCTGCATTTCACGTGATACAATTGCAGCATGACAGGTCATTCCACCATTATTGGTAATAATTGCGGCCGCCTTTTTCATTGCTGGCACCCAATCAGGCGACGTCATTAGAGTGACCAAAACCTCGCCCTGCTTAAATTCATTGATATCTTTTGGATCATCAATAATATGTACCTTGCCTGAGACAAAACCAGGTGAAGCTGGCAAGCCTTTTAACAATACTCGGTGTTCTGTAGTTGCTTCTTGTGGTGCATCGGTTTTCTCCTGCTTTTTCTTTTGTGACCAAACAGTTTCTGGGCGTGCTTGAACTAACCACAACTTATCATTTTGATCAAGTGACCACTCCATATCCATGTAGCAGCCATAATGTTTTTCAATTTCTTTAGCATAACCAGCTAATTCAATGATTTGCGCATCAGTCAAAGCAGGCTCATTCACTTGATCTGGTGCTACCTTTTGTTCAATTGTTCCTCCCGATGGCAATCTGATCAACTCAATTGGCTTTTTAGTCACCATTTTGTGTACAATCTTCATCGTATTTTTATCAACTACATAGTTATCAGGTGTAACAGTTCCAGACACCACGTATTCGCCTAGTCCCCAAGAGGCCTCAATCATAACCTTAGTGTCATCACCAGTTGCTACATTGACCGTAAACATCACACCAGCTGCTTTAGAAAAGGCCATCATTTGAATCGCAGCTGATAAAGCAACTTTTTCTTGTGGAAAGTTTTGTTTAATTCGGTAATAAGTTGCCCGGTCGGTGAAAAGAGAAGCGTAACATTCTTGCACCTTTTTCAAAACATTCTCACGACCATGAATATTTAAATAAGTATCTTGTTCGCCAGCAAAACTAGCATCAGGCAGGTCTTCGGCAGTTGCACTAGAACGTACAGCAACGAATGGCTCATTTTGGTGCATCTTTTGGGCTAAGCTATCGTAAGCACAGCTAATTTCTAAGGCTAAATCATTTGGCATCGGCGCTTCTATAATTAATTTTCTAATTTTGGTGCAAATTCGATGCAATTGCTCAGAATCTTCTGGATCAGTTAAAGTGGCCAATAATTTATCAATTTTTTGATTTAAATCAGAATAATTCATAAAGTGGCGGTAAGCTATGGCAGTAGTCGCAAAACCATACGGAACCGGGACATTCGTTTCAGAAGTCAGCTCACCTAATGAGGATGACTTACCACCGACTAAATCAACATCATCGCGATGCAATTGATCAAACCACAAAATATAATTATCTCTATTCATGCTTGTTCTCTTTTCGTTAACGCACAACTAACATTTCATTTTTAGCTGCTTTATTTAAAACCACATCTTTAGCGGGTGCTACATAACTTAAATATTTCAAGTTATTATCAACAGCAGACATTTTTACTATCCCGCAATTATCATATTCTTTAAAAGTTGGATTTACTCGCTGCGTAAATAACCTAAAAGCCGTCCCATGTCCAACAATCAAAATTGTATCGTTGGCATGGGTTGAATCAATGATTTTAGTGATCGCTCGTTCCATTCTTTCTTCAACATGTTGATCCGGCTCCATTGCGGCATTAATACGGCTAAAGCCACGTCGCCATGGCAACATGAATTCATCTTGTCCTTCATATTCACCATGAGATTTTTCATGCAGGTCACGCAGTCGCGTATAAGACAATTGATTATCAGTTATAATTTCTAAAGTATCGCTTGCCCTTTCCTGCTTTGAGCAAAATGCGGCATCAAAACTAATTTCTTTTTGCAAAAAATATTTCCGCACCGCTGTCGCCTGCGCTTTCCCTAATTCCGTCAGAGGAGAATCACAAGTACCTTGTATTTTATGATGCACATTGAACAAAGTTTGCCCATGTCGCACCAAATATATTGTTCTCATTAACTGCTACTCTCTTTCCTTTTATGCATATTAATTGTGAACAACTGTATAATACCACAATATTTTGAAAGCGCTTAAAGTTATATATTAAGTATATATAAAGCTATATACCAAATTTGTGAAATTAATATAATGATTATGCATTTATTTGTCAAAAGTAGATTTGGCATTATCTAGGGCTTGTTAAATAATGTTCATATTTGGAACGGTCTAATTTATTGAGTTGCTGGATAATTAGAAAATTGTGATGATTGCAACCAAATAGTAAATCTTTTTAATTAATTTAAAACTATTTAAAAGTTAGTGTTTTTTAATGCTATTTTCTTGCTTTTTTACAAAAAACTATATCTATTTTTCGAGTTAAGAGTATAATTTGTGGTTGTACTATTTTTCACTTATTTTTTCTACTAGAGGAGAAGAAAGTATCTATTATGGAACATACTTGGTTAATGAAGTATTTTGCCGAATTTTTCGGTACGATTATTTTAGTTGTTTTAGGTAACGGATCAGTTGCCAATTCTGTACTACGTGATACCGGTGGTAATAGCCGTGACGGTCAAGCCAATGGTGGGTGGCTCTTGATCGCCTTCGGTTTTGGGTTTGGAGTAATGCTCCCAGCCATGCTCTTTGGTTCAATTTCAGGGAACCACTTAAACCCTGCTGTTACCTTAGCTCAGGCTTGTTCAGGCGTCTTCCCATGGGATCAAGTAATGCCTTACATCTTGGTACAAATGCTTGGTGCCATCGTGGGACAACTAATCTTAGTAGCCATCTACTGGCCTTACATTGGCAGAACCACTAGTGATGATGCTGTTTTTGCCAGTTTTGCGACTGGTGATTCAGCTAACAGTAAGTTCAACGGTTTTATTACCGAATTCTTTGGCACTGCTATTTTGCTTTTCATCGCAGTTGGTTTATATCGTGGCATGTTCTTCAAGCAATCTGAAGACATTGCTAACATCGGGGTTGGTTTCTTAATTACTGCTTTAGTTATGGCAGTTGGTGGGCCAACTGGACCAGCTTTGAATCCAGCTAGAGATCTAGGTCCAAGAATTGTTTATGCTTTATGTCCTTTGCCACACAAAGGTTCAGCCCACTGGGATTACAGTTGGGTACCAGTGGTTGCACCAATTGCAGGTGGAATCTGTGGTGCATTATTATACAAAATTGCATTTGGATTATAAGAAAATATAAAAATGCTTATCAAAATCAGATAAGCATTTTTTGTTACTCTAATTAAGCCTCAAGCAAAATATTGAATTCTATTTTTCCTTTTAAATCTCAATGCAAAAAACAGCCTAGCCCAAGCTAGACCCCCCTGCTATATAACTCCACGTTGTAGCGCCATAAAAATAGTAACAATCAACAAATCTGCACTACCACCAAGACTATAATTCTTTTCTTTAAAAATCAAATTCAGTTTTTGCATAAAATTTTTACCATCTACAGTGCCATAACCGCCTAAATCCAAATATTTTTTAGCCTGCTCATGTGCCCAGGTAATTACTTCAATATTACCGGCTCTTTTGATCAAATTTGAGTCCTCAATCTCACTGACAATTTTCATCAAAGTATCTAACAAACGCACATTCAAATCGCCCGTTGTTTGAGACAAAAACGGCAATGCTACATCCCTCACTAAAGGATACCCTGCTTCAGCCTCTGCTCTTACGCCACCTTTGCCATATTGCAAAAATTGCTTTTCACCAGCAGTTTCCTGTTTTTGCCCTAAATCACGCTCAACTAATCCTTGAGTCATTGCTTGAATTACAGTGAACTCATCCTCGCCATTTTTTTCACAATAAGCACTAGCACATACAAACAATCCCAGCGAAAAAATTGCTCCCTTATGCGTATTCACATTTTTGGTTGCTTGAAACATTGCCTTTTCAGCTTCAATACCAGCTTGACGAAGTTGATTAAACATTTGGCGCAAATCTTTTCTCAGGAAATCAATACCAATTTGAGCTGACTGTTTAAAATATTTTTCCAAACTCAAACTGCTATCGATAAAAAGATAAACATTCATATCAAGGTGAGATCCTACGTCTACAGGATCAACCAGACCAGGTTTAGGATTAGTGACAACTTCATAAAGCAAAGCTTTTAACGCGTTTTGAGTGATTTTTTCTACTGTCATTTTTACTCCATCCAATAAATTGTTAAGTTAATTTTAGCATGTACTTTCTACTAATTTTCAAAAATGGCACAATAAGAAGTAGTGGGAGAAAAATTCATGAAAAAATATCAGTTCAAAACTTACCAAATTGCTGATATCGGCGATTATTTGAAAGTATTTGCTTGTACGGCAGTGATGGCACAGCCGATTATGGCGATGATCATGGGCATAGGACAGCCTACACATACGCAAGATATTTTTGGGATATTTTACAACTTAGTCAAATATACAGCACCAGCCTTTATTTTTGGCATTCTATATACCACGATTCGGACTAATGATGAACAGGGCAGTTTTTCATATCAAAAACATATGCAGAGTAATTGGTCCAACTTATTTGTACCGACTATTTGGTGGATGCTAATTTACTTGTTAGGGATGCCATGGCTACAACAAGTAAATTATTTTCATAATTTTGCTTCGTTATGCTGGCAATTTATCAATGGCAATGCAGCACCGCACCTGTGGTACAACACGATGATGCTGCAATTTATCATTTTGATGCCGCTATTTTGGTGGCTCAGCCGTTATGTGGATCATGATTTAAAACGTGGGATTTGGATTGCAGTACTCACTTTTATACTCTACTTTGCTTGGCTTTATTTTTATGACTACT
Source organism: Lactobacillus sp. UMNPBX16 (assembly GCF_002553775.1). Taxonomy (NCBI): domain Bacteria; kingdom Bacillati; phylum Bacillota; class Bacilli; order Lactobacillales; family Lactobacillaceae; genus Lactobacillus; species Lactobacillus sp. UMNPBX16. Next base: position 46,675 of record NZ_PCYU01000003.1, on the reverse strand, counting down.
ACGTTTTTCATGGTATTCACGAGCACGATTGGTACTTACTCGACCGAATATTTATTTCGTTCTTCATTTATGGAGTTTACGGCGTATTAGCTTGGCAACTACGTAGCTATTATAATCAGCTAGTAACAAAATACTGGTGGTTAATTGTTTTTCTATTTGCTGTATGCTTTATCTGGACTAACATCGAACTGCAAAAATTTGGCCATCCCATCAACTTTAATAATGCGCCATACTATAAACCATCAATGACACTTTATTGCTTAGCCGTTATTGCACTTGTATCCGCATTTTGTTTACATCAAGTTAAGAAAAAATCACAAACCAGTTTAAAAGTATTCCACTTCTTGGCTACTTATGCTTATCGCGCATATCTATCCAATGTCTTTTGGAACCAACTTGTTTGGAGAGGATTAAACATGCAATATCATGCCACATTTCATCCCTTCCTAACCTTCTTTGGCACTTGGTTATTAACTTGGATTTTGTCATTTACCTCCGCTTACTTTTTACATGTTTGGTGGCTGAAAACTAAAAATCTAGTCCAGCATTAATCATCAATTTCGTATAATTCCTCTGCTTCTAACAGAAAATCTTTCATAAACGGCAGTGAAAATGCCACTTTACCATATCCTGCATCAACAATTACTTGACTATCAATTAAGCGTTGACGATATTGCGAAACATAATTTGGACTCTTTTTCATTTGGTGACGAATATCACTTATGTTCACAATATTTTTAGGGTTATGCGCCATAATAGATAAAAACTTTCTATCTATCGGTGATAGTTCAGAAATAATTTTAGTGTATGCATTACGAAATAGATCATTTTTAAACGATGAAATAGATTTCTCTATGCTTTGGTCTGTTACCTTATCAGCAGAATTTTGCCAGACATAATAACCTAAGTCCTGAAATGCATAAGCATAACCTTTAGTCAACTTAGTCATTTTCATTAAAGTACTATTATCGATCTCTTTATTTCCTCTTTCAAACGCTTTTTGATAACGATATTTAATATCAAAAAGATCAAGTGGCCCTAATGGTACACGACCACTTCTTAACAGAAAAGTTAAGACATCATTGTTTTGCAACTCAGAAACATTTTTAGGCAAACCTGTCATCATAATATTAATAGGATATTTCTTTAATACCATTATTTGGTAAATAGAAGCTAAATTAACAATTTCAGGAGTTTCTTTAACCTCATCTATTGCAATTAATAAAGATTGACCATGACTCTTCAAAACTTTTAACATTTCTTCAAGTAACACTTGATAAGTAGACTGAGGATTTGACACGTGGATTTCCAGTTCAAAACCAAAGGCCGAAAACTTTACCCCATCAATATTGTTCAACGCCTTTTTTACTGGATTTGCCGCTTCCTGATATATACTTTGAATGAGCGTAGCAAGCAAATCGCTCGTCATGGCTAAGTAAATAACGATCCAATTATTTTTCTTTTCTAAAGTTGAAGTAATATCAGCAAGTAATGAAGTTTTGCCAACCCCGCGCATCCCATAGATCATTGACGTTTGATAAGGTCCAGTGCCACTTTCAAGTGATCTTACTATATCTTCTACTATTTTTTGTCGCCCTAAATATATTTTGGGAACTTTGCCAAAGTTAGGGTCAAATGGATTCATTATTTCAGACATGATTGATGTTCACCTGTTTTCATTATTTTAGTTGTTGTTTTTTAATTTTAGATCTCTTTAGATCTTATGTCTAATTTTAGATCTCTTTAGATCTTAAAATTACAAAAAAGCACTCCAAAAATCATATTCTCTTAATACACTTTACATTAAGCAAGTATCTTAAGTTTTATGCCAATATGTCTTCAAATAAAAAATTCAGCTTTCGCTGAACTTTCTTTTATCTCTTCTTCGGTACAAACACAAGAGCCAAGAATAAATTAATAATTATCAAAATTAGTAATATCATAAAGGTCCATTTAGAACCGACTGCTGTACCATTACCTACATGATTATTCTGCGCTAGCGCAATCAAAGTCCCAGCTAAAGCAGTCCCCAGTGCACCTGAAAACTGTTGCAGCGTATTAAAAATCGCATTACCTTGTGCGTGGCTAGCTTTACCTAAAGTAATCAAACCGTTAGTCATTAAACTGCCAAAGCACATCCCGTATCCGCTATAATAAAGAACATATAACAATACAATGGCAAGATTGCTTAATGGTGCCAAAACATTCATCAAAATTAAACTAGTCAAACTAGCAATTATTCCTATAATAATCGGCAACCGCGCGCCTTTTTTATCAAGCAGCTTGCCCGCTAAGGCCGCCATTAACGCATTAATTACCGCACCGGGAAAAGTAACCCCACCGGCTAATGAAACGGAACCATAATTGACAGCTTAGACACAGATTGGAAAGATAAAACCCAAAGCTAGCATCGCAATTTTGGCAAAGCAATAAGCTATTAACTGCATGCTAAAACGTAAATTTTTAAACAGTTGCGGACTAATCAATGCTGCTGTATCGGACCAAGATATTTTGAGCCAAATTAATAAACTAATAATTCCTAAGATTAAGAAGCCCCAAACTCGGATTGAGAAAAATGAATATTTAGCAATCCGCGTAAAGCCCAGCATTAAACAGACCAGCCCAATAGCCAAAGATAGCCATTGCACATACTTGAACTTCACTTTTTCAAGCGGATTAATCTGCCGAATTGAATAGCTTCCCGTAAATAGACTCAAGATAAGTCAACTACCCCAGAATAAATTCTGGGGCTTGGTGGCTGGCTCGTTAGCTTGCGCTAACCAGAACACCAACTTGCTTAGATACGGACTTGACTTACCAACAATAATCTTTTGACTATTGCCGATAGAGGTCGTCTAATTACCAAAGCCTTTTGAGTCCGCGAGTTGCTAGCGGACTGCAGCCTAGCTTAGGCTGCTTTTTTTATTTTAGAATTCTGCCAGTTGCCTAAGCCTTTTTCTAAGATGTTTACTGCCGCATTCCAATCACGGATATGATGCGTTTGACAGATTGGACAAGTCCATTCTCGATCCTTAAGCGTTAATTTCTTATAACCGTTTTGTCCCATAATACTGCCACATTGATGGCATCTTTGGGTGGTGTACTTAGGATCAATTGTTTTGAACTCTTTGCCATATAGGTCTGCCTTATATGCCAGCATGTTCAGAAAACTGCGCCAGCCAACATCAGAAATAGCTTGAGACAAGGCATGATTCTTTAACAGGTTCTTGCTTCTTAATTCCTCGGCAACTACTAAATCGTGGTTTTTGATTAGTGCAGTTGAGAGTACTTGCAAGAAGTCATTTCGCTGTCTGCGAATCTTATCGTGCAGTTTAGCGACTGCTAGACGCTGTTTTTGATAATTCTTGGCTAAGCGCAAATTGCGTCCCTCTTTCTTAGCTCTGCGCTGCCTGCGAGACAAGACACGTTGGGCATGGGCAAGCTTCTTTTTGGTTTTGCGATAAAATCGTGGATTAGCCACCATTGCTCCGTTAGATGCTGTTAAGAAATTATCAAGATTGAGGTCGATGCCAATTTGACTCTGCGTCTTAGGCAATTCCTTAACAAAGGCAATATCGCTGCCTAGTTGCATTGATAAGTAAAACTGGTCGTCAGCGGTCTTTTTAATCGTGACTGTGCCAATTCTAGTTGGGATATGATTAAGCAAACGCTCTTTAATCAATTTTCTAAAGCTGGCAATGCGGACAACGCCTAGCTTAGGCAATTTAACGTGCTTAGCATCAATAAATCTAGCTGTCCCGTTATCAAGAAAGGCTTCTGTCTGTTTAGGATACTGACAGTTGGTCTGATATGACCAATCACTACGTTTTTTGTGAAAAGTCGGAATTCCATGACCAAGCTTGCGATAGTTGTTCCAAGCTTTCTGATAGTTTTGAATCGCATTGGCAATAGCGAGACTGTCAATTTCTTTAACGCGTAAAAAGCTATAGGCATCGCGAATGTTCTTTGGCTTAGCCAATAACTCATTATCGGCGACTACTTCTTCTGCTAGCTTAGTCTCATAATTATTAAGAACAGAAAAGGCATTACTTGATATTGTCTAACAGCTAAGTAGCCCTTAGCCCGATAATTGTTCCGATTACGTCCTACATAAGAGTTGTAGACAAAACGCTGAGCATCATAATTTAGCTTGATGATTTTCTTTTGTTTAGAACTAGGATAAAAGCGTACTTTCAAGCCAAAATGGTAGGCTAAACTGCTCATTCTCTTCATGTGTTTCACCTCCTTCTGTAGATTAGATATTTATATTTTACAGGAAAATCGAACATATGTCTTCATTTTTTAATAAAAAAAGCTGACCATTAGGTCAGCTTGGCCCTATCCATCCCCGCATTAAAATACGGGGAATTTCCGGGCGTTTTTCATTAAAAATAGCGAAATAATGAAGATCCAGCGCCAATTAAGTGCATCGGTAATCATTCCGCCAAAAACTGGCCCTAAGGCAACGGCACAGGCAGTAATCATAGTGCCGATTCCCATCATAAAGCCTAGTTTTTCTTTAGGTACTTCAGCCAAGATAATATTGTACATTAACGGTAAGCCAATCCCCGTGCCGACTCCTTGCATTGCCCGTCCTAATAACAATAAATCAAAGCGCGGTGATAAAATATCGATGATTAGCCCCAAAGTAAACAAAAGAACTCCTAGAATAAAAATTTTCTTAGTCGAAATTCTTAATCTAATCTGTGAACTAATCGGTACGATAGTCGCAATTACCAATAAGACTAGTGTGTTTACCCACTGAACTTGATCAGTGGTAATCGAAAATTCTTTAATTAACGTTGGAAAAGTAACTGTCGTGGCTGTTTCATCCAATATTCCTAAAAATGAGAGCATCCCTGCCGACAAAATCGCTAATACCAAGCGTGGCGTAACTTTTTAGCCATTTTCCATCTTCTTTTCTAAATATAATCCACTTCAATGTTTTTGGTATAAGTTTATTATACTGTTTGCCGACTACCGTTCACAAAAAAATAAAGCTCAGTAATTCGCTGAGCTTTATCATGGATTAATGGCTAATATTTATGACTTCTTTTCCATCAAAATCACACAATTTTCTTAAAATGTTCGACTTAGGATTATATTCATAAAGAGTACCTGCATCTAAAATCCACTGATTAATTTGCACATAAGCATAATAAGAGCTATGTGCCTTAAACAATGTCAATTTATAAATATCAGCGTGCACATTTTTAGTAATGCTGTTTATCATTTTCCAATAATTAGCATCATCAACTTTGTGTTTCTTTTGATTATATAATGGCACTTCTTTCAATAGTCTTAAATGAATTTGATTTTTCTTAGTATACGTGTCAAAAATATTTGGACTAACCTTGATTCTTTCTGCCGTACTAAAATCACCCGTACTATGAGACTCACGTGTTTTTCCAATTGCAAGCACGTCATAGTTAGCAATCTTTTTAGCTTTAGAATTAATATTTACAGTTTGAACTCGAACCACAGTATTACTTTGCCCATAATTCTTGCTAAAAAATATTATCCCTATTCCAGCAATGATAAGAAGCACAAATATACTGCTAATAACTAATCTTTTCTTATGCATAAAAATTATTTTTTAGAAAAATAAAGCTCAGTCATTCGCTGAGCTTTACTACGTAATATCTTAATTTTACAAGCCAAATAATAACAAGTTCTTTCCTTCTACATTCATGGAACCATCCTTCTTAAGTTGATTCAATGAACGTAAAACAAAATCTCTTTGACTGCCACGTAACTTCTTAGCAGCTTTCATTGCAGCGTTAAAGTCACGTTTATTGTTTGCCTTTTTCAGGCTGGTATTTAATCTATTAGCAATTCGCTTGAGTGGCTTAGTCACACCTTGCATAGACTTGCTGTTTAGGTAGTAGTATTGCAAGAAAGCTTGAGTAGTCCAACTAGAATACTTCTTATCTTTTGATGCAACTAAGTATGCCGGAGCACCAGCGACGCGCCCTTTAACATCAAGTACCTTTTCTACTCTAAACTTGATCTTTTGTACATTTTTAGGACTGATGGTCTTAGCACCTTTAGCAAGAGTTACATTTTTGAACAACTTATTATAATTAGCTTTGCCGACATAGATTGGGGTTGCATCTTTGTCGTTAAGGATACGCATAACGTAACCTTCTTTGGTTAAACTAGCTTTATTTTTAACTGCAGATGCAGGAATAGTTGCAGCATTTACTGATACAGGTGCAACAGCTAATACACTAGCAGTACCAGCTACTAATAATGCACTCGTTACTAATTTTTGAAATTTCATTTTAAACACTACCTCTTTATAAAAAATGATAATTGCAAGTTGCTTAATTTATCTTTTGTGACTTGCAAATGCATTTTAACACACATTAGTGTACTGTATTCCAAGAAACTGGAATCGAAGTTAATCCCGTTGTCACACTTCCTGTACTTCCATGAATAAATTCACTAACTGGCTTTGGCGCTCTAAAATGGTGTGTCTGAATATACTGAGTAATTTGATAGCTTAGTCTGGCATAAATAGTTTGAACAGCTTCACCTTTTTCCGCCTTGTCGATTGCTTCATCAAACATTTTAATTAATTCTACATCATGCTCAACCTCAGGTGTAAAACGTACCTCTTCAAGTGCATTTTTAAAATCCATAATATCTGGTGAAAGTTCCGAATCTTGATCTTTCTTTTTGCCAAACATATTAAATCCCCCTATCAGTAATAGTATAAATCACTATCTATGATATTCAAAGCCATGCCAATGCGCATTTTCTGGCGCTTGTACCCAGCCACCACCTAATGCAGATTCTAATCCTTGGCGATTAACATCAAGTACAGTTTGCAATGGGCTTTTTGTTACATAGTAATGGAAGTTCCCTTTACTGTCTTTATAGCAATATCCATTTGATCCGTAGCCTACAATATAACCATGAGACTTACGATGTTTTCTCTTTTTACCCTTCACAAAAGTGATAAAAGGAGATACTTCTTGATCCAAATTATTATTTTCTACATCTTCATTAGATAATAATACAACATTGTTTTCTCTAACAGTTTTATTAAATAAAGTTAAAGCTTCTTGAATCTTATGAATAGTTTCTGGACTTAAAGTACATGATTTATTCGAAGTATCAAGCATATACTGATTATTTTCAATTTTAATATACTTATTTGCTTGTTGAATTTGTTCTTGGGTTAAACTATTGCCAGCCTTTACTGCTTGGCTAGCTTGTCCAACACTACTTTGCTGTTCAGCAGCGTACACAGTAAATGTAGCACTATTTACATCTGATACTAATAACATCCCTGCAACAACTGCAGATGACAGTAATAAGTTCTTCTTGTTGAAAATTTTCATTTTCTTTTCCCTCATAAAATCAACTTATATTTGACATTCATAAGTTACTCAACTACCTCTTCGTAACTTACATAAATTATGTTAGCACGGTACTATTCCATTCGAACTTTCTGTCATAAGCCGCTTATTGCGATACAAATTCAATTCATTAATTAAAATATGACACTAAAACAATGCAAATAAGAGTTAGAATAATCAAATTTACACGTATTGACTAATTTTTAAGATTGAATTTTATCATATAAATGTTGCATTCTTTTATACGCCGATTGTGAAAAATCAACAGTATCACCGTTTACAAACGTTACTTTGTACTTCGGCAAATCAATTAATTTTATATTTTTAGGATTGGCTAAACAAGATTGACTAATCTTTACTAAAGCCGCAGACTCCTTAGCATATTGATTGATACTGCCAAAGAATTGATTTTCGCCTCTTACATTCACCATAATTAGCTTATGTGGTGTTTTGGTGGTCGAAATATAAATAATATCATCAATATCTATGTTTCTCACTTGTCTTCCCACTTTATAATGAAAAGTTAGCTTTTCTGTATAATCAAAATTCTCAATATTTGAAATAGAAATTTCTAACGTAGCAACAAGCCGCTGTTTAAATCTATCATAATCTTCCTTATTTCTCGGTTTTACAATATAGTCAACAGGACCAAGTCTTCTCTCAAAAGAAATCAAAGACAAGTCGGCATGCGTCGTAATAAAGATAATCTGTGCCCTTTTATCCTGCGATTTAATCAACTCTGCCAAATCAAAACCATTATTTTGACCAACTTCTTGTCCTAGCTCGATATCTAACAAGTAAATGCCACCAGTATAGACATTCTTTTTCAAATACGTCTTTGCTTCTGAAAAAGTAGTGACAGAAGCTACATCAAAGGCAACAGCATGCTCATCAGAAATAATTTCTTCTGCTTTTCCAATCATTTTGACTATATCATTTATTTGCGTTTGATCATCATCACAAACAAATACTGGATATCTCATTCTATTCTTCCTCCATGTTCTCATTATCTGGCATAATCTCTAAATCAAAAGTAAACCAACCATCCTCAATTCCATAATTAATAAGCATGCATTCCTCATACTTAGATTCTATTCTCTTAATATTAGCCAGCCCAATTCCCGCATGATTTTTCTTAGTAGAATAGCCTTCCTTGCTTAAAATATTGGTAGACAATTTAGTATCATTCACTATTTTATTTCGAATTTTAAATTCAAAATTACCATCTTCTTGATAATACATTGCATCGACTTTAGCATTACTTTTATCACTAAATTTTCGACTCTCTTCGATAGCATTATTGAATGTAATCCCAATAATTCTGACTATATCTAAAATATTAACTGACTGTGGAATTCTATAGATTTCCACGTTACACCCAAAACTATAAGGGAATTGTTCATTATAAAGTTTAGCTAATTTAGTAATAGCAATACTTTTCAGCTCATCTACATGAATGTGATTAACATCTTGATATTTTCGAAGTGATTTATCATCAACCTGGGAATCAGTATATTTCGCAAGCTGTTGCACAACGGCTTTAATATTGCCTTCTTCTGCACTAATTCTCAAGCCATTTAAAATATCTTGATAATCATGTTTAAAATTACGAAGTTCATCTTCATTTTTATCAAGATAGTCAGAATATTCTTTTAATTGAGCAATTTCAGCTTCCATACGTTTTTGTTGCTGTTCCGTTTGTATCTCTTTTTGTATTTTTACAACACCCATATACAATAAAACTGCAAAAATTGCTTGAAAGACTAATAAGCCTAAAGAAAACTGTAAAACTCTTTTTGGCTCATTTTCAGAAAACACTAAATAATTTATTACATATCCTGTAATATATATATAAATTAATACTCCAACTAAAATAGAACTATTTTTGGAGACCGTAAAATAGTTTGTGTAAGGATGAATATTTCCTTAATTTTATTTCCCTGAATATTAGAAAAAGGAATCCTTTTCCCGTATGATTGATTTGAACGAAAAACATACTAGAAAAGAGATTCCTTCATGAATGATTTTACCAAAGATATGACTAATGCTCTATTCAATCAGGATAAAATTAATGATTTATTTAGACAAAAGCTCCAACAGGCTGTCAATGACCTGCTTGAATCCGAATTGACTGCCTTTTTAGGCTACAATCCTTATGAGCGCGATGGCTGGAATACCGGAAATTCTAGAAATGGTGCTTATTACCGCAAGGTTGATACGCAATTCGGACAAATAGAAATCAAAGTTCCTAGAGACAGAAACGGTGAGTTTCATCAACACACTATGCCAGATTATAAAAGGCATACTGATGTCTTAGAGCAAACTGTTATCAAGCTCTATTCCAAGGGCGTCACAACCCGAGAAATCGCTGATTTGATTGAGAAAATGTATGGCGGCTATTATTCTCCAGCTATGGTTTCCAATATTTCTAAAGAAATGATTCCCAAAGTTGAGGCATATCATCAGCGACATCTGTCAGATAAGTTCTTCTGCGTTTATCTCGATGCCACCTATATTCCTCTTAAGCGGGTCACTTATGAGCGCGAAGCAGTTTATATCGCCATCGGTATCAAACCTAATGGTCATAAAGAAGTGATCGACTACTGTATTGCGCCTACTGAAAATATTGAGATTTGGAGCGAAATGCTCAAAGGCTTCAAGAGTCGCGGCCTTGAACAGGTAGAGCTCTTCTTGTCTGACGGAGTAGTTGGCATGAAAGAGGCTATCTGCCAGTCCTATCCTAAAGCGCATTTTCAACGCTGCTTGGTACACGTCATGCGTAATATCAGTGCCAAAATGCGGGTTGACGATCGACAAAAAGCACTGGATGAATTCAAGCAGATTCATACTCAGTCAAACAAAGAAATGGCTGTACAGGTGCTGCATGAATTCTATCAAAACTGGGAAAAAGCCTACAAAAACGTAGTTAGAGATCTTAGACAGGTTGAGCCTGATCTGTTAACCTTTTACAACTATCCGCCAGCTATTAGAGCTTCAATTTACTCAACTAACATGATTGAATCCTTTAACAACAGGCTTAAGCGGAAAACCAAGCCTAAAACAGAATTTCCAACTGAGCAGTCGCTTGACACCTTTATTGGAGTTCAGGCAATGGATTACAATGACCGTTACTTTAACAGGATTCATAAAGGATTTGGGCAAGTTCGAGACACCCTAGAATCCTATTTTGATTAAAAGATAAATAAAAAAGTCAATCAACGAGAGAGATTATTTACACAAACTTCTTGACAGTCTCGAAAAAACAGTGAGTAATAATATCCAAAAAAAATTAATTACCATGATGGTTTCTATGATGGTTTCTATGATGGTTTCTATGATGCTTCCTTATACTTTTTTTATATACTTGCCAAAGAGGTTCAGAGTCAAATCCAATAAAATTCACAAAAGGACTATTAGCACTTTCACTGCTTTCAACAACATACTTTCCTAATTGTACATTTGACTCACCAACCACAGTAGTCGCATATTGTTTAACCGCATTTCCATCAGCTGCAGCATTTGCTTGCTTAGGCATAGCCACAAACATTACCACAACTCCTGCCAACATTAACAAACCAATCAAAAAGTTTTTCAATTTCATTATTTTATACCCCTTTTTTATCAATAAACGTAATTGGAGATATAATATCATATTTTTACCATTATGAAGCAATTCATCATATTTGCCTGCATTTGACATCATATTTGCAATAAAAAGACAGAGTAGTATTACCTGCTACTCTGTTTAATTAATCAATTATTTTTCAGTATTTGTCAATTTTATGCACATAAAAAATTCCTAATGTACTGTATTCCAAGAAACTGGAACCGAAGTTAATCCCGTTGCTACGCTTCCAGTACTTCCATGTAAGAATTCAGTGACTGGTTTAGGTGCTTTGAAATGATGCGTTTGAATGTACTGTGTAATTTGATAACTGAGACGACCATAAATAGTTTGAACAGCCTCACCTTTTTCAGCTTTATCAATTGCTTCGTCAAACATGTTAATTAATTCTGCGTCATGCTCAACTTCAGGTGTAAATCGTACTTCTTCAAGTGCATTTTTAAAAGCCATAATATCTGGTGAAAATTCTGAATTCTTATCCTTCTTTTTGCCAAACATAATTATTTTCCCCCCTCATTATCAATGAGTGTAATCCTCTATCTATGATATTCAAAGCCATAATTTTCCTCTAAACTAAAACCAAAACTGTGTAAATAGCTATATATGTAATGAAAAATATCGATAAATACTTAATCATTTGTAAATAGGTAGTTTGTTTATCCGGATGCTCAAAAAATTGTTTTAATTTTGGCCATAATATTGGCAACAAAAAACAACTAAAGATCAATGGCCATTTTGCCAAACCAAAAAGAACAACGATAATTGGAAACAGTAATCCCGCAATAATCAACGTCTTAATTATTTTAAGAGCATATTTTTTACCAGTATAACTGGCTAAAGTATGGCGCCCATTGTTTAAATCTTCATGCAAATCACAAGTATTATTAGCTAACTGCAAAGCATAGAAAATGAGTGTTAAAGGCAAACATCTTATTAGAGTAGTTAATGCTAAGTTCCAGGTCAAAGGATAAGTGCCGTAAATTGTGACATAGATACTTACTAGCATAATGAAATACGAAATAAAGAAAGATACCACAAATTCACAGATCGGTGTTGCATTCAGTGGCTTAGGACCCGCAGTGTAAAATATTCCAATGAAATATCCTACAACTCCCATTATTAGTACTGGCCAGCCGGTGCGATAAACCAAAATAATACCCGGAATCGCCGAAATAAAGTAACTAATCCACACTAAGTTTCTAACATCAGTTAAAGGTAACTTCAGACGTCCAATTGGATTTATATCAGTCAAAAAATGTCGATCTTTGCCATGAAGATAATCATAGTAATTATCAGCAATATTAACTGCTAAATCAAACAGAAAAACATCTACTAAGCACAGCAAAATGTTAATCAAATTAAACATGTGATATTGTTGAAACGACATTGCCGCGCCAAAGACAAACCAAATTACATTTAATGGCGCCGTATAAATCTCTGATAGTTGATAATATACTGGCCAAGATAAAACCTTCTTCATAGTAACTTATTAATCCTCCCATTTTTTTACTTACATCTTAGTCTTTTTCTAAAACAAAACATAGTTACTAATTTTGAAGATATTATCGCAAACTACTACTTTAGTTATTAATAGCTTTCATTACAACTGATGAAACTTCACCACTTTATTCTTCAATGAAATTTTTTTCACTTCAAAGCCATAAGCTGGTAATTCTTTTTTATAACGCAAAAAGGAATGATCTAAGACAACCCCCAGCCTTATTATCTTTAATATATTGCCATAATTTATTATATTTATTCATCTATTTTTCTTCCGATCCAGTAAATTTTTAGCTTGCTTTAATATTGGTAATTCACGTGCCGCAATCAATTTGCCGATTCGTGTATTTGCACAGCGGTTATATTCTCGCAAGGCTTCATCATAACTAAGCTTCAACGTTGATAAATGAAATTCATTTATCTCATCAGGCGTTAAATGCTTTTCACCAAAAGAAATAGCTTTACACAAATAATAGTTATTAATATTGTGGCGGTGAATTAGATTATAATAATCGTCAACAACACCTATTCTATCAATTATTTCCACATTCGCACCGAGTTCTTCTTTTAGTTCTCGCTTTAATGCTTCTTCTAAATTCTCGTCTGCTTCAACACCGCCGCCTGAAGTTTCAATTAAAGTTGCTTCACCAAAATCATCATTTCTCTTAGCTCTCACAAAATAAAAATTCTGTTTTTCATCAATCACAATTGCACGAACGATATTACGGTCATGATCAATATAGGTCAATGGCCATTGGGTATCTTGTAAATGAAGTTTTAATTCTTGTTTATTCATAATTTTCCTAAAAAAATAAAGCCCAGTGAATTGCTGAGCTTTATTTAACAGATAATCAATGATTATTCTTCGTTCAATGATGAACGGTCGAATGAAGCATCCTTAAGTTCGTCATCGATAGTCTTAGTACCCATCCAAGAAATCATTTCCTTCATCTTGGCAGTAATTGCTTCTGCACCTGGCAATAACAACTTACGTGGGTCATAACCCTTAGCCTTCTTGTCAAGGTCCTTTTCGTCTTCGATGTACTTACGAGTAGCTTCTTGGAATGCTAATTGGAATTCAGTGTTGATGTTGATCTTAGCAATACCAAGCTTAATAGCCTTCTTAACTTGGTCTTCAGGAATACCTGAACCACCGTGAAGTACAAGTGGAGTGTCAGGAACTGCTTCAGCAATTTCCTTAAGACGGTCGAAGTTTAAGCCCTTCCAGTCTGCTGGGTATACACCGTGGATGTTACCAATACCACAAGCAAGCTTGTCAACACCAGCTGCAACGAACTTCTTAGCATCTTCAACAGAAGCTAATTCACCGCCGCCTTGGTTTTCACCGATCTTACCAATTTCAGCTTCAACTGAAATACCACGTTCATGTGCTAACTTGATGATTTCCTTAGTCTTTTCCAAGTTTTCTTCAGTTGGAAGTGCGTGACCATCAAACATAACTGATGAGTAACCAAGAGCGATACATTCCTTAGCTGATTCAAAGTCACCGTGGTCCAAGTTTAAGATAACTGGAACTGAGATGTTCATTGAATCCATTTGGTCAGCTACCATGTCCTTAACGAACTTGTAACCACCCATGTACTTAGCAGCACCAGTTGATACTTGGATCAACAATGGAGTTCTAGTTTCTTCAGCAGCACGTAATTCTGCACGAGTCCATTCCAAGTTGTTAGTGTTGTAAGCACCTACAGCGTAATGGTTCTTACGAGCATCTTTAAAGATTTGATTACCGTTGTCAAAATAAGCCATTAAAAAATACCTCCTAAATATCTTACATGCCTATTGTACCCTAATAATTGAAATATGAACAATTTTTCACAGAATGTAAGCGTTATTTTCTTATTTTCATTGTTTTTCTCTTACATTTCTTTAGGAGCATTGACACCTAACAATCTAAGTGATTCCGTTAAAACGATTGATGTTGCTTGAACTAAGGCGAGACGAGCATCAATTTTATCGTCCTTGGTTAAAATCTTCACATTAGCATAGTACTTATTGAATTTTTTAGCTAAATCTAATGCAAACTTAGCAATTACTGAAGGCTCAAACTTTTCGGCACTTCTAGCTACAATTCTTGGGAAATCTGCTAAATCTTTGGCTACGGCAAAAGCCCAGTCATCATCAAGAGCTAGATCAGTTTCGCTAGGATTTTCACCCATCGCAGCAGCCTTACGTAAGACGCTTTGTGCCCGAGCATTAGTGTATTGAACATAAGGACCAGTATCGCCTTCAAAACGCACAACTTCTTCTAGGTCAAAGTCAAAATTGTCTAAACGATCATTCTTCAAATCGTGGAAGACAACGGCACCAACACCAACATCATGAGCAACTTGATCTTGATCTGCTAAATCTGGATTCTTTTCTTGAATTTGTTTTTTAGCAAGTGAAACAGCATCCTTTAATACTTGATCGAGGAAGACAACGTTACCTTTTCTAGTAGATAACTTTTTACCGCCTTGAGTGATTAAACCAAATGGTACGTGGTGAATTTCATCAGCCCAGTCATAACCCATCTTTTTCAAAACAGTCTTCAATTCAACAAAGTGTTGGGCTTGCTCGTTACCTACAACATAAAGCATCTTAACGAAGTTATATTCTTTCATTCTCCATTCAGCAGCGGCGAGGTCACGAGTTAAGTAAATTGAAGTACCATCAGATTTAACGATAATAGCAGGATTTTCACCTTCACCCATGTCAACAACTTGCGCACCACGTGATTCATGAAGAAGACCTTTTTCTTTTAATTCATCAATTACTGGTTGCATCTTATCGTTAAAGAAAGCTTCACCATTGTATGAATCAAAAGTTACGCCTAGTTCTTTATAAATTCGCTTGAAGTCTTTTAATGAAACCTCACGGAACCATTTCCATAGTTTAACTGCTTCTGGATCCCCGTCTTCAAGTTTCTTGAACCATTCACGACCTTCATTATCAAGTTCGGGATTTTTCTCAGCTTCTTGGTGGAACTTTACATAGTAGTGGAAAAGATTCATAATCGGATCTTTTTTAACGTCTTCTTCATTACCCCAGTGCTTGTAGGCAGCAATCAACTTACCAAATTGAGTACCATAGTCACCTAAGTAATTGATTTTAATAGGAGTATAGCCAACCTTCTCCATTGTCTTAGCAATTGAATTACCAATTACAGTTGAACGAAGGTGGCCCATTGACATTGGCTTAGCAATGTTAGGGCTAGACATATCAATTGGCACATTTCCTTCACCAATCTTTTGATCACCGTAATGTTCTTTTTCAGTCAAAACATCCTTCAAAGTCGATGAAACTAATTTTTCATGATCAATCGCAAAGTTAACGTAAGGACCGACTGCTTGGATATTAGCGAAATTATCACTTGATAAGTTATCCGCAATATTTTTAGCAATTTCTGCAGGATTTTTGTGCAAAGTCTTAGCCAAAATAAATGCTGGGAAAGCATAGTCTCCCATCTTAGCATTTTTAGGGCGTTCAATTAATGCAGCAATTTTTTCTTTAGGTAAATCAACTTGACTAGCAACCAAGTCAACTACTTCATTCTTAAAGTCCATCTTATTCCTCTCTTCTAAATAAAAAAGTCTCCTTCTACAAATGTAGAAAGAGACGAGTTAAAAACCCGCGGTACCACTCAGATTGATACAAAGTATCCGCTTATTTAAATTCTTGATTTTATCAGTCAAACACGCCTTCATTATCTTCTAGTATCTATCTTGCACCAACATAGACTCGCTTAAAAAGAAAATAACTACTACTTTTGACTTCTTGGCAAACATGATTATAGCAGGAAAAAACGGCTTCTGCCACTAATTTGGTTAAAAAAGCCATTCTTGAGTTGGATTAAAATCTTGAACGCTTTGAACAAAGTTTTTTACTGCAATTTTTTAAAAAACGTTGCTTAAAAAGCAACGTTCTTGTTAATTATTTTTAATGACTACCTTCGTACCATCTGGGATGTGATCCATAATCCACTTAGAATCAGGTACACTCAAACGGATACAACCATGTGAACCTTGAGTTCTTCCCAATTTGGCTGCTTCTTTTAAGTTATAGCTATAATCAGCTTTAGTTGGCACAGAGTGGAACAAGTACACGTTATCAGGACTCCAACTAGTCCAATTATTAGCTCCTTCACCTAAGTTATAATTGAAAAAGCTGTCTCCACGACCATTTTGTATCCTAAAAGTTCCAGTTGGGGTCAATGACTTGCCCTTCTTGTAGATTCCACCAGTTGATAACATGGTATACAAAACCTTGCCTTTTCTTAACAAATAGGTCCGGTTTCCTTTTAATGATACCCGCAAAGTCAAATCCTTTTCATACGGCTTAATCTTAGGATATTTTTTAGGCTCACTCTTTTTCCTCCAAGTGCCTGCCTTGCGCAAGTCCTTAGGATCGCTATATGGTCGATATAAAGCACCATTATCTACTTTTTTAGCTTGTTTTTTCTTAATTTTATTTATTTTCTTAGTTTTGGCCTTAGTCTGCGTTGTAGCAGCTTCTTGTGAGACATCAGACTTAGGTGCGCATACCTTAGCTAAGCCGATAATTGCACCAAAAGCTAGAACGATACTAGTTACGCCGATAATAATGTTTTTTTTCATAAATATGTTAATCTTCTTTTTTATTAATATTTAACTCAATTATATTATGCTTTTTCGTCTTTTAAGCGTTAAAAAACATCCCTCAACTAGGGATGCATTTATTTACTATTAGAATTTTAACATGTTTATGCCAATTCTGAATACTTTTTCATCAATTTAGGCAATACTTTAGAAAGTTCCGTTGGTCGTACCACATAATTATCTTTGGCAAGCAAGTCACCTGCTAAAGAATGAAGATAGACAGCAGCTTGAACGGTTTCAACGCCTGGGCCAAATTGAGCAACCATCCCACCGATGATTCCTGCTAAAGTATCACCCATTCCACCAGTGGCCATGCCTGGATTGCCAATTGGATTAACAAAAATTTGACCAGTCCCATTATAAACATGAGTATGATTCGATTTGAGTACTAAAAGCGCATTAGTATCTGGAATCAATTGGTTTAAAGCATCAATATTGGCACTATCTGTTTGAAACGGAATACGAATTTGACTCAATCGTTGCCATTCCATTTGATGCGGCGTCAAGATTAAGTGGCCAGCATTAGTTGGCAATAAGTTCTTATCCTGACTAATTAAATCAAGAGCACTGGCATCTAAGACAACGGTTTGTTTTTCTGAAGTACATCTTCGCAAGATAACTAAAATTTGCTTAGCGAGATCACTCATGCCTAATCCTGGCCCGCAAACTACAACATCCATATTTTTGATTAAATCTGCTAACTTAGCATCGCGCCAGTTGATAAACATTGCTTCAGGCACTCGTGCATGTAGCGGTGCTAAATTCAAAGGGTGTGTTGCAACAGCAGTCAAACCTGTGCCAGCATTAATAGCGCCTTCGGTAGACATAATAATAGCGCCACCATAGTTCTCACTACCACCGATCAAGAGTACACGACCGTAATCGCCTTTATGTGTATCGCTTTCTCTTTCTTTAATTACCTTTTTCAAGATATCTTCAGAAATTTCAGTCATATTTATCTTCCTCCGAAAATCCAGCGCCAAATTCTGACAAAAAAGTTCACCTTGTTATTAGCTGACAATGCCTTAGCCTTGACGTTCATCCCATTAGGATTAGACAATGAAACAATCTTTTCATTACCAGATTTAAATTGATAATCACCAACTGTTTGATCTTTCTTAATTGGTGCTTCTACAGATTTTTTATTCAATGATGCCACTAAAGTTTTGCCATCAGCTGGATCCCAGATAGTAGTCTTGTTCTTTAGACCCAAGTTAGTTGTTGCGTTATCACCATCAGTTACCTTAATAGTTTTGGCACCATTCATTTGGCTACCAGCAGTCATTGTTACAGGACGATACTTGGTAAAAACATAATTCATTAACTTTTTAGTTTGTTCAAATCTAGCTGGATCCGTTCCGTCACGGTGACGTGCGCCCATTACTACAGTCAGTAAACGAGCACCATTGTGTTGTACAGTTCCGATAAAACAAGCCCCTGCAGCATCAGTAGTCCCCGTCTTTAAGCCATCAACTGGATAAGCTTGATCATATTGAGAAAGCCCCTTTAACATCCAGTTAAAGTTAGCCATCTTAGTTACGTGACCAGCATCTTTAAAGTTTAAGTGAGCTAAGCGTGTAGTTTCTAATACTTCTGGGAATGCCGAGATTAATTTTTGACCGACAATAGCCATATCCTTAGCTGACATCGTATTTTCAGCATTTTTATTTACACCAGGATATGCATCTTTACCCAAATTGCCATTAGGTAAACCACAAGCAGTATAAATCTTGGCATCTTCAATCCCCCACTTTTTTACTTGAGCTCGCATTTGATCGATAAATGCCTTTTGTGAGCCAGCAATTGTTTGACCAAGCAGCATAGCAGCACCATTAGCTGATTCAATTAAGGTTGCTTGATAAAGTTGTCTTATCGTATACGAATGTCCTAGTTTTAATGGTACATTCGAATATTCTGCATTGTTGGCGACTTTAACGATTGGAGCGGTTGGTTTGACCTTTTGATCCCATGAAAGCTTATGATTTTTAATTGCCTGTAAAGTTAAATAAACAGTCACTAATTTGGTCATCGAAGCAATTGGTAAAGTTTGAGCCGCATTTTTGGCATATAAAATTTGACCTGAATCACTATCAATTGCAATTGCTGACTTTACATTTAGTTTAACTTGATCAGCTTGATAGCTACTAGTTGTATCTGCGCTAACTGGTATAGTTGCAAAAACTGCACCGCACGAAAAGATTGATACAGCTGCAACAGTTGTAATTGCTACACGTTTTATTTTTTTACTAAAAAACATGAAATTCCATCCTTTTGTATAATTAAAGTATTTTATGCTTACATTTTACCAAATATTTGGTATTATTATTCATGTAGCTAATAAAAATGCCCGCTTGGCGGAATTGGCAGACGCGCAGCGTTCAGGTCGCTGTTTAGGTGACTAAGTGAAGGTTCGAATCCTTTAGCGGGCATCATAATTATGTGTAAGTGTTGAGAGATCAACACTTTTTTTATTTTTTAATAATAGAATTTATAGCTCTTAATTTTATTAATCTCTGCTGTATAATACACATTGAAGGACATCAAATTTAGAAATGAGTTGATTACTATGAAAAAGAGACTTACTAAATCACAAAACAAAATTTTAGCTGGCGTTTTGGGCGGAATCGCCAATTACTTCGATCTTGACCCAGCTTGGGTAAGAATCATCGGTGCCGCCTTAATTTTATTCACTGGTATCTTCCCTGGTATTGCTTTATATATCATCGCTGCAATGGTCATGCCAGAACCTGGCCAAATTGCACCTAAAGCCGAAAAACACACTACTGATTATCAAACTGGTCGTCCTAATACAATGAACGGTGATTTTACCAAGTCAGATGATTCTAGTTCAGATTCTGACGAAAAAAAGACGACAACCAAGAATAAATGAATGCTATAATGTAGGTCCTTGGCAGGGGCACAAAGTTGATTTCTTCGGGAATCAACTTTTTTCTCTCGCTTTCATGAAATCGCTTCCATTTCACTAGATTATGTGTTACAGTAAAAGCGTAAAGAATAAACGTGATTAGAAAAGATAAATCTCAATATTTATCTCTAAGATGAGGAGATGGAGAATCATGATTGCTTCTATCGGTATTACATTCTTAGCACTTGAACTAATCGGGGTCTTTGTTTTAACGGCGATTACGCCTGACTAATTCTTAAATTTTAAGTAGCACTCCTAAAATTATTAGTAATGGATTGGCACGCAGGATCCAACGCACTAAAAAAGCCACTATAGATCATAATTTTGATCTGTAGTGACTTTTATTTTTAGTCATGGATGTGAAATTTTACTAAAATACTTTCAATTTTGCTACCAAGAATCTTTTGTGCTAAATCTGTCTTCAAGGTGACGAAACCATAAAAGATCACGCCCACTCCCACAGAAAAGATTACCAGGGATAATGCCGGAATTCTTCGCTCTGGACTCAAGAACTTACCTAAGCCTATTTCGACTAATTTTACAATCAGGAACATCCCGATTGAAAATGCGGTAACTCCCATTAGCCTACGACTAGTTCGATTCAAATTGAAATTATATTGAACTTCCAAATGCTTCAGTGATAGGAATACAATGACCAACAAACCCAAGTTAGTCGCAACTAGCGGACCGTAGATCTTGAATAAAAAGATCATCGGATATTGTAAAATTCCCTTCAGAATCAAGCCTAAGATCAAATATTTAATCGCTAAGCCATTTTCTGATAAACCCTGCAAAATTGCCATTAATACCGTAAACAAACCTAAGCTAATCGCCGTAAATGCAGATATATATAAGACATTGCTGCCTAATGGATCTGGTCCGTAAAAAATCGTGTACATTGGTTTACTAATTGCCGCCATCCCAAAGGCAGCTGGAATCATGACAAACAAGAACAAGTCCATCGTATTGGCAATCTGACTTGAAATACTCTTGTAGTCTCCTCTAGTATGCGCAGCCGATAGTAACGGAATAGCTGTTACCGCCATAGCACTAGCTAATGAGACGATGATCATAATTAATTTATTGGCATTCAAGCCAAATAAAGCGTACCAATCTTCGATTGTATCTGAGCTTGCATGAACTAAGCTAGCAATCATAGGGTGGAATGTGTATTGATCAACCAATGAGAACAAGGTAATTCCCGAATCAATAATGATAAATGGAATTGCTTGAGCAATAATTTCACCAAATAAATCAGTGGTTGAAACTCGCAAACGATTATTTGAATGGGCCACCAAGTAGTCCAGTCGCTCTCTTCTGGAAAGCAAAAACCAAACTAGCAATCCAATTCCAAAAAGTGCCCCAACAGCGGCAGCCAAATTAGATTGAATAACTGCATGAACGTAGGAACCGTGCTGCATTTGCATAATCACAAATGCGGTTAACAGCATCCAAACTACCCGCGCAAACTGCTCCACAAATTGTGACATCGCACTCGGCATCATGTCGGCATATCCCTGGAAGTAACCCCGCATGATACTTAAGATCGGAATAATTAAAATCGCATAAGACAAGCTCCGCATAACCGCAACTTGCCTCGGATCACTCTGACTACCATTAGACGCTAGTAGCGGCGAAGCAAAATACATAATTGCCGCCGAGACGATGCCTAAAATAGTCATCAAAATTAAACCTTTACGGAATAATTTTCGTCCAATGCCGTATTCATTTAAGGCATTATATTTGGCAACCTGCTTAGCAATCGCTCCTGGAATTCCTGCCGTTGAAATTAGAATAAAAATCGTGTAGATATTATAACTTCGTGCAGTTAAGGCATTTGCAATATTTCCGTAGGGTCCCATCCAGGCATACCACGGAATAATATACAAAGCACCCAAAATTCTTGAGGCAATCGAGCCAAAGGTCATCCAAGCAGACCCTTTTAGAAAAGTATTTTGTGTATCTTTGCTATTTAAGTTGTTTTCTTCTTCCATGAAATTTTTCCCAATATAAGTATTAACTAATTAATTGTCACGCAATTTGAACAATAAAGTAAAGTTCTACTGTTCTTTTAGGAAAAATTTAACTTATTTAGCAACGATATTAACGATCTTGTTTGGAACAACAATAACTTTTTTGACGTCTTTGCCTTCTAAGAACTTCTTGACGTGTTCGATTTCCATTGCTTGTTTTTGGAGATCATCACGATCTGCATCCTTAGGAGCTTGGAACTTACCACGAAGCTTACCGTTAACTTGAACCATAATTTCTACAGTTGACTCAACTAACTTAGCTGGATCATAAGTTGGCCACTTAGCGTAAGTAATTGATTCATCATGACCAAAGACTTGCCAAATTTCTTCCATCATATGTGGAGCCACTGGAGCTAAAAGCTTAACAAAGCCTTCTGCGTATTCCCGTGGAATGGTCTTAGCCTTTTGAGCAGCATTCATGAAGACCATCATTTGACTAATTGCAGTGTTAAAGTGTAATGATTCAAAGTCTTCAGTTACCTTCTTGACTGTTTCTGCATAAACCTTGTCAAGTTCACCATCATTCTTATCAACGATTCTTTCTTGTGGAATGGCCTTCAAGTCAAGATCGTTTACAAAGAGGCGCCACACACGGTCCAAGAACTTCTTAGTTGAAGCAGGACCATTGTCATCCCAGTCAATTGATGCATCAAGTGGACCCATGAACATTTCGTACATTCTAAGTGAATCTGCACCATATTCATCGATCACCTCATCAGGGTTAACTACATTACCCTTAGACTTAGACATCTTTTCGTGATTCTTCAAGATTAAGCCTTGGTTGTAAAGCTTCTGGAATGGTTCCTTAGTTGGCACAACACCCAAATCGTAAAGAACCTTGTGCCAGAATCTTGCATAAAGAAGGTGACGCACAGCGTGTTCCGCACCACCGATGTAAAGATCAACTGGAAGCCACTTTTTAAGCAAATCGTAGTCAGCTAATTCCTTATCATTATGTGGATCAACGTAACGCAAGTAGTACCAGCTAGAACCAGCCCAGTTAGGCATCGTGTTGGTTTCACGCTTACCTTTTCTACCGTTTTCGTCAACAACATTTACCCAGTCAGTCAAGTTAGCAAGTGGACTTTCCGGGGTACCAGATGGCTTAATGTCAGTTGCATGTGGCAAGCGAAGTGGTAATTGATCTTCCGGAACTAATGAAGTGGTTCCATCTTCCCAGTGAATAACTGGAATTGGTTCACCCCAGTAACGTTGACGGCTGAAGTCCCAGTCACGCAATTTGTAGTTGACCTTCTTCTTACCGCAGTTATGGTCTTCAAGCCATTCAATCATGCGCTTTTTAGCTTCTTCATTGTCTAAGCCATCTAAAAATTCTGAGTTAATGTGCTTGCCATTGCCAGTGAAAGCTTCCTTTTCAATATTGCCGCCTTCAATAACTGGATTGATTGGCAAACCAAACTTAGTTGCAAAAGCGTAATCACGATCATCATGGGCTGGAACAGCCATTACAGCACCAGTGCCGTAACTTGCTAAAACATAGTCAGAAATCCAAATTGGAACTTCTTTACCATTTACTGGGTTAATTGCATAAGCCCCAGTGAAGACACCAGTTTTATCCTTATTAAGATCAGTTCTTTCAAGGTCAGATTTTGATTCAATCTTCTTAATATAAGCATCAACTGCTTCTTTTTGTTCAGGGGTCGTAATTTCTTGCACTAATTTACTTTCTGGAGCAAGAACAGTGTAAGAACAACCAAACAAAGTATCTGGACGAGTGGTAAAGACATCAAAAGTCTTGTCACTATCCTTTACCTTAAAAGTAACTTGTGCACCTTCAGAACGACCGATCCAGTTACGCTGCATTTCCTTAACTGGTTCTGGCCAATCCAGATCATCAAGGTCTTCTAATAAGCGATCGGCATATGCAGTCATCTTAAGCATCCATTGACGCATGTTCTTACGATATACTGGGTAGCCACCACGTTCAGTTTTACCATCGATAACTTCTTCATTAGCCACAACAGTACCTAAATCTGGTGACCAGTTAACAGGAACTTCGGCTTCATATGCCAAGCCCTTTTTATACATTTGTTCAAAAACCCATTGCGTCCACTTGTAGTAATTTGGATCTGAAGTGGTTACTTCACGGTCCCAATCATATGAGAAGCCCAACTTGTTCAATTGACGCTTAAAGTTAGCAATGTTGTTCTTAGTAACAACTTCTGGATCTTCACCAGTCTTCAATGCATATTGTTCAGTTGGTAAACCAAATGCATCCCAGCCCATTGGGTGAAGCACATTATAGC
Organism: Lactobacillus sp. UMNPBX16; assembly: GCF_002553775.1. NCBI lineage: Bacteria > Bacillati > Bacillota > Bacilli > Lactobacillales > Lactobacillaceae > Lactobacillus > Lactobacillus sp. UMNPBX16. Next base: position 22,320 of record NZ_PCYU01000003.1, on the reverse strand, counting down.
CTTGTGCACGCTTCATTCTTGAAACGATATCAGTTGCAGTATATCCTTCTGGGTGACCTACGTGAAGTCCCTTACCAGATGGGAATGGGAACATATCCAATGCATAATAATTCTTCTTATCAGGGTCAGTGCCTGTCTTAAAAGTATCATGCTTTGCCCAATAATCTTGCCATTTCTTTTCAACTACTTTGTGGTTATACAAAATAATTCTCCTTTACTATTAAAAAACGCCCTATGAAAAAATCATAGGACGAATCATCGCGGTACCACCTAAGTTTCACAATTTGTGACACTTAATTGCTCCTTAACGCGGATGGCAACGCTAGGTTTCCTCAACACGAGACGAGTTCACAATCCTATTTTAAGACTTCACAGCAGCCAGCCTCTCTCTGAAAAAATATTCTTGTTACTACTTCTCGACCTTTATTTTCTTATAGATAATGATTATAATTTACCACAAATGCTAAAAAATACAAGAGGGGAGTACTTTTTTGATTAATACGAAACGACCACCTAAGGACACCTTAATACCTGGTATCTGCTTCGTGGTTATTTATGCTGTCTGGGCCGCACTGGTTTCATCCGGCTCACAATTTATTCACAATTTTGATAATGCTGTGATCAACATTGTTTGCAACAATAATCCAGCTAATGTCGCTTTTGCTAAAGATTTTACTAATCTCGGCAATACAAGCGTGATCACAATTGAAACAATCATTGTTTTCATAGTTTTACTGGTCTTTAAGCAATATGCATACGCTTGGTTTACCGCTGGTGTCATGATCTGTGCTAATGGCTATAATTGGATTATCAAACACGCAGTAATGCGGCAGCGTCCAACGGTCAAGCACTTAGTTTATGCGGATGGTTATAGTTTTCCATCGGGGCACTCAGTTGGTAGCGCGGCGCTATTTGGTGTTTTGATTATCCTAACCATTCTTTTAGTGAGAAGCAAATTCTGGAAGACTTTATTGATTATTATTTGGGCTTTATTCCCACTGATGATTGGTTACACCAGAATTTTCGTCCACGTGCACTATCCATCTGATGTATTCGGCGGTTGGATTGAAGGAATTACCTTTGTACTGCTTGGTTATTCCTTCCTCTATCACTTCTACATTGAGCCGAAGATGATCGACATGAAACGAAAACAATAGAAATCAAAGCAATTTAAAAGGCATCGCATGATGCCTTTTTCTTTATCCTATTTTTGCTTGTAAATGCGTCGTTTGAAAAATTGAAATTAGGTTTTCTAACGCTGGCGACTTTTCCCCGCTTTTGCTAGCAATGAAAAAGACAACATCCATTAACTTTCGATCTAGTGGCAACAAGTTAATTGGCGTTTGTTCCATTCTTCTGATAATACTTGCCGAAGAAATGGTAATACCCACGCCGTGAATTGCCAAGTTAGTTGCAGTAATAATACTATTAGACTCCATCACAATATTTTTTTCGAGTCTTAATCTCTGAAATAAGCCATTAACTTGATGCCGGATAGCTGAACCAGGTGAACTCAACACTAAAGGCTCTTGCAGTACCTCTTTTAGATCAAGTTCATCCGAATTTAAGATAAACTTTCCTGCTTGGTAATATGGTGAGGCTGGCGAAATCACTACGTAATAGCGTTCCTCGCCACCCGCAACCACATCTAAACTCGAGTCAAGTGCTTCTGGCGTCTGACCAATATAACAATCCAGCTCGCCATTAAGCAGTCTTCTTTCATTTTCTCTGGGGAAATTTTCAAATAGCTGAATCTTGACGTTGGGGTTTTCTTGCAAAAATTGCGGCAAAATTTCTGGCAATAAATATGTACCTAAGCTCTCCAAAATGCCAATTTTAATTATCTGTTGGTCAGGATGAGTATATGCCTCCAGCTTGCGCCCTAATTGCTGCTTATTATATGAAACATTCTCCAAATATTGATAGTAAATTAGACCTGCAGGAGTTAACGTATAGGGTCTCTCATCTCGGTTGATGATCTTAGTGCCTAATTTTTTCTCAATTCGTCCAATTAGCTGCGTTAAATAAGGCTGGGAAATATATAATTCTTTAGCTGCTCTGGTAAAGTTACTCTCTTTTAGCAGAACATCTAAAAAATGTTGTAATTCTTCAGGATTATTCATGATCAAGCCCCCGTTATCTAAAAAAATGATATCTTCACAGCTATCATTATATCTTATCGACTAGGCGTTTTTCACAAAGTCTGCTACTTCTTCTGTGTTCATGACGTGTTGCCTCCATTCTTCGGTTCTACGATAATTGTTCATCGACTTTTTAATTCGACTGACGAGTTTTCCATTTGAAGTTGGCTTGCCTTCAATCATGCGATAAAAGTCATCAAGCTCAGGTCTGATCTCGCCTTTTGTTCCCTTTGTGTTTAAATATATTAACGCAGAATCGTCATTTAATTCAACTGATGGGTCTTCCTTAGCAGTATAAACAAAAGTATATCGCTTCAAGCCTTTTCCTTTGGGATCAAACGGCAGAATAAAAATTACATATGCAGCGTGCAGCTCGCCATATTCTTGTTTTCGTCGTAAAAAGCCATCTTCCATCATCTTGAACAGGTATTGCCTGGCTCGTTTATCCATGTCTGCTTTATGCGCGACCTGCATTTCCACATTGTAACGCCTGCCTCTGCTATCCGTAATCAGGACATCAAGAATCGAAACTTTATCTTCTTGGTGTGGCATAAAATGGCGAAACTTCACACTTTAGTCCTAATACATTCATTACTACAATCATGATAGAATTAAAACAGTACTAAAAAACCATACTCCGATAGAATATCGAAATATGGTTTTAAATAAAGCAGTTCAATAATATGTCCCAAATTTGGGGTTCATATCAAATCAAACTGAAGTGATTTTTTATTCTCTTTTATTTTCAATTTTAGTGATAGAAGTCAAATTGACCAATCGCCATTGTTTCTTTAATACCACCAGTTTCAAGAACCGACTTATCAATGGTAATCTTCTTAAGAGTTGCTGCAAAGTATCCTTTAAAAGCATGCCCCATTGCCAATCCTGCGGCTTCTGAATTACCCAAGTTAACTACTACACCTAAGTCATGGTAAGCATATTTATCCGGTCTAGTTTGACCCATAATTCTGCTCTTAATATCTTTTGCAGCGTAGTTAGCCATTGAAAGAGCCAATTGACCAGTGTTAGGATATGGCCATTTCTTACCAGGAACCATGACGCTTGAAACATCGCCTAAGACGTAGATATCATCACTTTCTGGCGCGGTTAAATGATCACCAACCATGACCCGACCACGACGGTTCTTAAATCCAGATGCCTCAATTACTGGACTGCCACTAAAGCCCATCATCCAGATTCTAGTACCTGCCTTAATTTCTTGCAGCTCAGCATTGTCTTTTTCATTAGCCATTTTATACAAAACCGAGGTAGAGGTTACTTCATTAACATAAGCTGGCTTAATAATTTCGACTTTATTTTTCTTAATTGTGTTTAAAGCGTAATCAAGCAATTTACCTTGGAACATTGGCAAAAGACGTGGCGAACCATCAATCATTCTGATGGTAATTTCATCTGGTTGGACGCCAGCCATTTGAGCTAGTTCTGGGCGAACCTTGGCAATGGCATTTCCTAATTCAATTGCTTGAAAACCTGCCCCACAAATTACTACTGACAGGTGTTTAGAATCATGGTCTTGGCGATAAGCCTTCATTTCGGCATAAAGGTGGTCGCGAATAGCTTCAGCTTGTTTTACATTGCTCATTGGCAAAGCATTTTCGGTTACACCTTTAATGCCCATATTGCTCAAGGTAAAGCCTAAGCCAACAACACAATAGTCATATTTAAGTGGAGCATGATCCTTTAACTCAACTGTTTTATCAGCAATATTAACTTTTTCAACTTCATCCGTAATCAAAGTAGTCATCTTCGGATTAATTACATCATTAATTTCATATGACATCCCAGTGTAGGGAATTTCACCAGTAGCCACTTCATATAAGCGAATTGTTTCGTAGTGGTATGGATTACGGTCAACTAAGATAATCTTAACTTGTTCACGCAACTTCTTTTGCAAAGCGACAACTGTTTTCAAGCCGGCAAAACCAGCACCTAAAACTACAACTGTTTTCATAATTTTCAACCTCTCTAAAATAGAATTCCTAAAAAGTAAGTTATTAAGTAAGTCAGTGAACCAACTAGCAACGTTTTTACTCCTGTGATAAATGTCTCTGTCTTAACTTGCTTGCCAATTAAGATCTTGTTCTGCTTATAAACGAACGGTACAATTATTACTGTTAACCAAACCGTCTTAGGAGCAATTCCCAAGAACGGTAGGAGGAAGATTACCAAAAATGCTAAAATATTTTTGACACTAAAAGCAATCAAGCCACCTTTTTTACCAATAAAGTGAATAATTGTGGTGCGGTGATTATCCTCGTCCTCTTGGGCATCGCATAAGTTATTAGCTAGCATTAAATTAGAAATCCATAATTCATCAGCTAAAGCTAATAAGAAGATACGACCGATTGTGATCCAGTTCCAATCAAAAGCTTGAAAACTATTGATATAAACACTGAGCAGGACAATCATGAAGCCCATTGTGAAACCAGAGAACAATTCACCTAGTGGCAAGCTAGAAATAGGATGCGGACCAAATGAATATAAATAACCAACCATAAAACAGAACAAGCCCATCCACAATACAGGCAAGCCTACTTTAGCGACTAGATACAAACCTAATAAAATTGCAATAAGACTAAAGGAAATAATTAATCCCAGAACTAAATTAGGTGAAATATTTTCTCGCCCGATAATGTTAGTCTTCTCTTGGTAATTCTTGCTATCTGCGTGATAATAATCACAGTAGTTATCAAACATATCTACTACCATGTTAAATAGTAGCATTGCAATGAAGAAGACTAGGGCAAATCCCCAGTTAACCTGGTGATAATAATACACGCTGTAGCACATCCCTAAGAAAAAGGGAATGACACTAGCGGTTTTTGCTTTAATCTCAATTAATTCTAAAAATACACTTAATGACATCGATCCACATCCTTTCAAAGGATCACTATTCTGTTAACTCTATTATAAGGAAATCTATCATGAATAACTCTCAACCTTGGCAAAAATATCCACTTATTCGTAAACCGCTTGAAGAAGTTAATCAATTAATTCAGGCAACCATCCGCACTCCATATTCAGACTTGCAAGATGCACTCCTTGAAATGGCTAGTAACGGTGGTAAATATTTACGGCCTAGTTTACTAATTTTGTCAGCTCAAATTGCTAGCAAAAAAGAAACTGTATCAAAACAAATTATTCAACTTGCCTCATCAATCGAAATTTTGCATATGGCCTCATTAATTCATGATGATATCATTGACGATTCTGACGAGCGCCGCGGTAAAATTAGCATCCAAGCCCGTTTTGGCAAAGACACCGCAGTTTACGCTGGCGACTTGCTTTTTACGCACTTTTTTGACCTAATTTTGAACGCCATTTCCGAACAAGATTACATGATCAAAAATGCTCACACAATGCACCATTTACTTGCTGGTGAATTAGGCCAAATGGCTGAACGTTTTAACCTAAGCCAAGATTTCAACGACTACTTAACTAATGTTAAAGGAAAGACAGCTGCACTTTTTCGTTTAGCTGCCGAAGAAGGGAGTCATTTTGGCAATGGAGATGAGCAAACTACTCAAGCTTTAGCCTCCTTTGGTGAAAACTTAGGCATTGCTTTTCAAATTGTTGACGACATTCTTGATTACACTGGCGGTAAGCACCTGAACAAGCCAACGCTAGAAGATTTGACTACCGGCGTCTACTCTCTACCTATTCTGCTAGCTCTTAGCAAAAAGGAATTACGAGAGCAATTAGTACCGCTACTTGAAAAAAAGCGACAAATGAGCAAAAACGATATCGAACAAATCCAAAAGATTTTGCTAAACAGCTCTGTCATCGATGAAACTCACGCTCTAGCTGAACAATATACTAATCGGGCATTGGCTAACCTAGCCCAACTGCCGCAAACTAAGGCAACAGCTCTGCTCAAAAAGATGACGCGTAAATTAGTCAATCGAACGCTTTAGTCTTTGCATCCTACATGAATCGCACCTGCACCGTAAGTTAACTTAGTAACCGCTACTCGAGTAAAACCATTTTGCTCAAGTAGCTTTTTTAATTGCTCAGCCGAGAGAAATTCTTTACTTGTTTTTGACAAATACTGGTAGTCCTTGATATTACCGTGTGTCAACTTAGCAAAATACGGAAAAATTTTAAAATAAGCTTGCCAGCCCAATTTAACTAATGCATTAGTGGGCTGAGACATTTCTAAAACAGCAAATTGTCCACCCGGCTTAAGTACGCGGTAGCTTTCCCGAATCGTCTTAACAGCGTCAGGGACATTACGCAGGCCAAAACAAATAGTTACACAATCAAAGCTATTGGCCGCAAAAGGTAAATTCATTGCATCCCCTGCAATCAACTTTATCTTGGACTGCAGCTGCTTTTGACGAATCTTTTTTTGGGCAATCTTCAACATCTCCTGGTTAAAATCTAGACCAGTCACTAATTTAGCTTTTTTAGCCAAATCAATAGTTGAATCAGCGCTACCACAACACAAATCTAAGCAAATAGAATTTTTATTTAAATCTAACTGCCGTAAAAATTTCTTACGCCAACTCTTTTGAATCCCTAAACTAACAATATTATTCATCAAATCATACTTAGGCGCGACCCTAGTAAATAGGTCATGCACATCTTGTTCTGGCACTTTATTCGTTAGCATAATGAACCTCTATAATCCTAAATCAGCCTTTTTCAATTCACGATAACGCGGCTCTGTCTGCCATAATTTTTCCGGTGTACCCTGCATATTAATTTGTCCATCCTCAATAAAAATTACTTGATCCATCTGATCAATTCCTTGCAAGTGGTGTGTAATCCAAATTAAAGTTTTACCGGATAATTCCTTAATAAACATATTAATTACAGCTTGCTCCGTAATTGGATCCAAGCCAACTGTTGGCTCATCAAGTAAGACAATTGGCGTATTCTTCAGTAAGATTCGCGCTAAGGCTAAACGATGGCGTTCACCACCTGAAAAGCGTAAGCCTGCCTCATCTACCTTAGTATCAAGGCCATCCGTTAATTTTTGCACCATCTCGGCCAAACCTACTCGGCGCAAAACGTCCCATAATTGTTCATCTGTGGCATCTTCATTACCTAGCCGCAAATTATTGGCAATCGTGGTATTGAACAAATATGGCGTTTGATTGATGATGCTAAAGTAATTGGACATTTGATCACCAAACTTGCTAGTATCAATTCCATTTAAAGTTACGTGTCCTTTAGCTGGTACTCGATCACCTCTAAGCAAGGCAGCTAAAGTACTCTTACCAGCACCACTGCGGCCCAAGATAGCAATTTTCTCGCCATCATGTATATCTAGATTAATCCCATGCAAAACCTCTTTATTAGTTTGAGGGTAGGCATAATGCACATCAGTTAATACTAAATTAAACGGTGCGGTTAATTTGATTGGTTTATGCTTAGTCCGATCAGGAGCTGGCAAATTATTCAAACGCTTAAGCGAATCTTTGTAGATATTCGTCTCTTGAGCAGCAGTCGGCAAACTGGCAAAAGCCTCAACAGTCGGGAATAATGCCAAAGCAAATGCCGCAATCCAATTAGTATAATAAGTTGAACGCCCGCCAAATCTGGCAGCACCCCAAATTACTAGGCTCACAATTACCAACACCCAGAAGATTTGTAAAACAAAGTCGCGCCAGCGATCAAATTTTTTCATCTTCGCGTTGATTTGCAAAAATTTATCTTGATCATTGACGTGCAAGGCCAAGTATTCTTTGCTGCGGCCAGACAAAATCCAGTCATCTACTCCCATCACATTATCAGTCAAATCAACGTAGAGCTTGTCTTGAACCGTTTTTTCATAGCTTTGCCGCGCACCATTGATTAAGACTGACCAAATAGGAATAGCGAAAATAATTAGGAAAAACAGGATCAACATCCAAATGCCCATCAGTGGGGAAATGATGCCTAAGCCAATTACGATAATTGCATACAAGCCCCAAGCTACAAACATTGGAAAGATCGTTCTTAGATAAAAGTTTTGAATATGGCTGACATCATCAGACAAAAGTCCCAGAATATTTCCTAGCTGATACTTACTATTAAAAATAGTCGCATCGCGCTCCAATGAGTCATAAAGCTGTTGTCTAAATTTGGAGGTCATTTTGAGCACCCAATTGTGACTAACCAGCCGCTCAAAATAACGGACAGCTGGCCGCGTAATCCCAAATGCTCTAGTTAAGACAATTGGCACATAGATTAACAAAATATTTTCAGGTTTAGCTGCTGAACGGCTGATTAAATAGCCAGCGCAGAACATCAAGCCCCCACCACAGACAAAAGTTAAAATACCTAGTCCAATCGCTAAAATCAACGTTTTACGGTACTTTTCCAAATACGGGCGAACCCAACGATCATTTTTTAATGCTTTTAAAATAGGAATTTTATTGATCATTGTCTTCACCTCTCATTCCTGCCATTAACTTGCAGAAGTAGCCTTGATTCTTTTGCAGTTGCTCATAACTGCCTTGCTCAACTAGTTGACCGTGATCCATCACTAGAATATAGTCCATTTCTTTTAACCAATGCAGTCTGTGAGTCGCAAAGAAGACCAGTTTATTTTGCATTAATGGCATCATCCGCTTCTTTAAGTCAATTTCTGTTTCGATATCTAAGTGAGCAGTCGGCTCATCGAAGATCATAATTTTTCGCTTAGGATCCAAAAATGCTCTCGCTAAGGCAATTCTTTGTGACTGACCTCCAGACAAGACACGCTTACCGCGGCCAATCACCGTATCAAGTCCGTTAGGCAAATCATTTAACAAGGCATCCAGACCCATGATATGAATCGCCTGCTTAATTTCATCATCACTTGCCTGCGGATTATAAAAAGCAATATTTTCACGCAAGCTCTTAGTAAAAACGTATGGCTCCTGCGGAATATAGGTCATTTGACGCTGCCAAGCAGGAATATTCATGGTCGTAGTTTCTTGCCCCTGTAGTTCAATTTGCGCTTGATCCGGAGTCAAAAAGCCGCTGAGCAGGTTAATTAAACTAGTTTTACCAGATCCGCTCATTCCGATAATGCCAATTTTCTTGAATCCTTGGACTTGTAATGAAACCGGTCCAATTTCGGTTTCCTTTTGATAAGTAAACTTCAAGTTCTTGATCTTCAATTGATCTTGAGCTGACCAAGTTTTTAAAGGTAAATCATTAGTTTTTTCCTCTGGCAGATTAATCAATTCGTTGATCCGCTTAAAGGCATTTTTACCATTCAAGGTTGCATGGAAATCCCCCGCAAAATCTCGAATTGGCAAAAAATAATCTGGCGCCAGAATCAGAATTCCTAAAGCAGGAAAAAGTGCAATTTTACCATTCATCAAGTCAAAACCAAGAAAAACAGCAATGATTGCAATAGACAAGGTAGTGAAAAAGTCTAAGGCAAAAGTTGAAAGCATTGCTACTTTTAGCACCGCCATCGTCTTTTTTCTAAAACCCTCACTCAAGTTAAAAATTGACTTGGAATATCTTTTACTCAGGCCTAAATACTTCAGCGTATCAATTCCCCTTAAAGAATCAATAAAGTTATTAGATAAAACCTGAAAGTTACCAAATTGTTTAATTGCTCGATCCTGTGCAGCATGACCTAGGATAATCATGAATAAGACAATTAAAGGATACATGACTAGCAGAATCACAGCTGATGTCCAGCTTAAAAACAGCATGCCGACAAAGATTAAAACTGGCACAATCATCATTGTTAAAACTTTGCTGTAGATTAACTTGATGTATTGCCTGACCTCATCAACACCATCTAGGGACATAGTAATCAAACTACCGGTTCCTTGTTTTTGTACTAAAGCCTGTCCATCACGAAAGACTTTATTTAAGAGCTGCTGTCTTAATTCTTCTGCAACCCGACCGGAATATTTTTCTAACATTGAATCTCTCAGTGTGCTGATCAATTGTCTGGCGATAAAGCAAGCTGCAAAAGTAATTAGTAGTAGCCAATCGAGAGGTTGACCTGCCCACAATTTGCTTAAGACTGACGCTAGTGCCAAGGCTTGTCCTACTATAAAAAAAGCTTGCAGAATCTCAAGCCCTGCAAGTTTTTTTAAGATTGAACCAGCGCCATCAATTTTAAATAGCTGTTTATCAATCATTATTTAACCTCTCCGATTCTTGGCATTGAAATCCGCTTGCGGAAAATCCAATATGCCCAGATGGTGTAAGCCAAGACACATGGTACCAAGATGCAAGTAGCAACAGTCATAACAATCAAAGTGTAGTTAGATGATGATGCACTATGAATAAGCAAATCATACTTGCTACTGATTGATGAAATCATTACTCTTGGGAATAAGCCACAGAAGATTAATGCAACCAATGAGATCAGAGTTAATCCACTGCAAGCTAAAGCCATTCCTTGCTTATTGATAAAGGTAGCTACATGTGCTGCCACAGAGAAGCCGACAATTAATACTAAACATATTAAAGTTGCAATTGGATGTACTCTCATGAAGTCGGTTTGGAAAATCAATAATAAAGCAAAGACCACTTCACCGACGTAGAGTACCCAGTATAAAGCTTGTGCATAGTTTTGTGCTCTATCTGAAATAACGCCCTTAGTTTTAATAGTAATATAGTTTAAGCCGTGTAAATAGCAAAGAAGTGTTAAAGCAATACCACCAACGATTGAGAACCAGTTAAAGTAGTCAAAGAAGCTAGCTGAAATATTGCCTTTAGCATCGATTGGCATCCCTTTAATCATTGAGATAAACATTACCCCAAAGAGAAAGGTGGCTATTACGCTACCGATCGCCATTGCATTATCCCAAATATTCTTTTGATATGGAGCACATTTTGCTCTAAATTCAAATGACACACCACGAATAATTAAGCCAACTAAGATCAATAATAAAATTAAATAGTAACCTGAGAATAAGGTTGCATACCAGTATGGGAATGATGCAAACATTGCACCACCAGCAGTAATCAACCAAACTTCATTACCATCCCAAACTGGTCCAATTGTGCTAACAATTTGATCTCTTTCAGATTCATTATGAGCTAATGTCTTCACAGCCATTCCTACCCCGAAGTCAAATCCATCGAGGAAGAAGAAGCCTGAGAACAATACTCCAATTAAAATGAACCAAAGTATTTGTAAAAATGACATTTTAGATGGCCCCCTTTGAGAACGGATCAACTACTTTGCTTGCTTCTTGAGCCTTATCATATTCATCTGGATCGTTGTGCAAGAAGCGAACAACCAATGCAATCATGATAATTGCCAAAACAGTAAACAAGCAGAAGTAAACAATATTTGAAGTCAAAAGTGAAGCCACTGAAACATTCGGTGAAACACTTTGATCAATAGTGAATAGACCATAAACTGTCCATGGTGCACGGCCTAGTTCAGTGATTAACCAACCAGCAGTATTGACCAGGAATGGTGAGAATGTAAGAAGTGCGAAGATCCATAATAGCCAACGATGGTTATAAAGGGTTTCTTTATTCTTACGAGTCATGATTAAACCAACAATTGCCATCAAGAATAATAATGCAGCAAAACCACACATTACTCTGAAGGACCAGAATAAAGTATTAACTGGTACATAGTAGTCCATCTTGCGACCATCAATATGTGTACCATACTTCTTTTCAAGTTCTTTGTTAATTTCTTCCATACCTTTTACAGAACCAGTAGTCTTGTGGTAAGAAAGAATACTTAACATGTCTGGAATATCAATTCCCTTAACTTCATGGGTCTTTGGATTAGCAATTGCAACTACCGTCCATGGAGCCTTTTCTCCAGTTGTCTTATAAACAGCTTCAGTTGCGGCGAACTTCATTGGTTGATCATGCAAAGTATATTGCATTTGCATATCACCCACAGCAATTTCACCAGCTGAGAAAATTAACATTAAGATTAAGCCTAAACGCATTGTCTTACGATAGATCTTCTTGTTAATGTCTGAAAGGTTACGTTTCTTCAATAGTTGGAAAGCAGCTAACCCAGTCAAAATTGTAGTACCAGTTAAAAGTGCACCAACAATTACGTGACCATATTCATACATTAATTGTGGATTCTTAAGAAGTGCTCCAAAGTCAGCCATTTCGGCACGACCGTTGCGTAAAGCAAAGCCGACGGGATGCTGCATGAAGGAGTTTGCTGTTAAAATCCATAATGCAGAAGTCATTGTCCCAAAGACGATCATCCATCCAAAGAATAAGTGTAATTTCTTCCCCACTTTATCCCAAGTAAACATCCACAAACCAATAAAGGTAGATTCAATAAAGAATGACAACAATGCTTCAAAAGCAAGTGGAGCACCAAAGATGTCCCCCATGAATCTAGAATAATCGGACCAATTCATACCAAATTGGAATTCTTGAATGATACCGGTTACAACACCAACGGCAAAACTCAATAAAAAGATATTAGCCCAAAACTTGGTCATCTTTTTATATTCAGGCTTGCCTGTATGAACATACATTGATTCCATAATTGCGACAACGAATATCGTACCAATTGAAAATGGCACGAAGAAAAAGTGAAAGATCGTCGTCATAGCAAATTGGAATCTTGCTAAACTAGTAATATCCATTTTTACGCCCCCATATTCTGACTTGCATTACTAGTCTCTGTCATTAATAATAACAAATATTATTTTGTCCAATTTAAGTTTACTGCTACTTAAATTTACTTGCAAGGAGGCAAGTAATGCGCTTTCAATAGTGTTATCTTATTTTTAAGTCACTTTCCATTTATAATTATAGCATTGTCAAATATAGATTTATTCCAACCGCAAAAAAAGTACTAAAAAAGGACCAAACTGGTCCTTTTTTTCTTTATTTTTATTATTTTCATCATGAAAATATTTTTGATTTTTTAAATTTATTTAGTTGTTATTTTATAGATTCTACACTTTTAATTGATTAGTCAAATTTTGCGTAGTTTTCATTTTCATATTTAGTTCTTTTAAATTTGGCGAAATAAGACTCAAATATAACAAGCTAGAAGCAAAGATTTCTGCAAATAGTGAATTAATAGCACCATAGCGCAATAACTTCTCATTTGATGGCAATGTAATTACTGTATCAGCCATATTCTTTAGTGGTGAATCTTGTATACGAGTCACTGCAACTATCTTGGCATTATTTTTTTGCGCCTGCTTTGCCATTAGCAATGGTTCTTGAGTTAATCCACTGTAGGAAAAAACGATTAGTATATCTTCTTTATTAATATTTGCTACTTGTTCTAAAGCAATATGTGAACTTTGAACGAAATTAACATTCTTTCCGCTACGAATTAATTTATAAAACAAATCTTGAGCAGCAAGACCAGATGCTCCTTCTCCTGCAACATATATCTGTTGTGCTGATCGCATTAAATCTACTGCAGCATCTAAAGATTTATGATCTATTGTTTTACCAATGTCTGCAATATTTTTTCCTAAGCTAAGTTGCAATTTATAAAGCACGCTTGTTGGTTCATCATTTGTATTGATAATCGTATCTACCATAGCATCTTGTTTATTAGGCATTTCTTGCGCACAAGCTATTTGAAAATCCTTAAAACCTTTAAAGCCCAAATTTCTGCAAAAGCGAACGACTGATGCACCACTTGTTTGGGTAATGGTACCTAATTCCTGTAAATTTTTATTTAGAAAAATTCTTGGTTCTTTAAAATAAACATCTGCAATTAACTTAGAAGTCTTATTCAAATTAGGATATACATCTGAAATCTTATTTGCCAAATTAAGCATAATATCACCTTTCTTCTATGTCAGCCTTCTAAAAATAATTTTCGTACTCGAATCAATAAAATCAAGCAACTTCACATACTCGGGTGAAATAAAACCAATCACATTACTACGTGCTTCAAAAGGTAAATTTGACTTAATCAGACTAACTTCACCACTATATCTTTGAGCTAATTTGTTTTGCATTGTAATAGTGCCCCTATGCCTATTTAAAGTATTACAAATTGGAATATCAGGTTTTCTAGGCAAACTTAAGCGAATCAGCTTTTCTGGCATGTCCTTTCTTACTTCAATCACTTGATCATACAGCTGTTGATACTGTGGCAATAAAGAGCATTCTAAGTTTAAAGTCTTATCTTTTTGGTAATCTACAATATATTGGAGATTTTTGATTGAAGCCTGGCTATCACCAATAAACACATCATCTACATTCGCCTCATGAATTAATTCAACAGCTGCAACGTAAGGTGAAACTCCACGATGCTTTTCTACAGTTGGCAAACCCTCATACAATGGAAAACGTTTAAGTGCATCCCCAGGAACAAAAGCTTGAGTTCTTAAGCCATAGTCCTTTAACATCCAATTCTTACGTTTAAAATCTGTCCATCCCATACCTGTATCTGTATGCGGATAAAAATTATATGTTAAAGCTAATTTACCAAAATCAACCCCTGCATTTCTGGCACGATCTAAATAGTCCAGTGACACAACACTTGCATTTAATAAAATAAAGAAATTTCTTTGTAGCTTTTTGATTAAATCAAAGTCATCAAAACCATAATCTAATCTTAAGGCCTTGAATCCCTTATCTTTTAAGGCTTCAAAATCGTCTCCTTTAATTCCTAGCTTTTCCAAAGTTGCTGGAGAAACATCGGGAATTACTTCAAGCCCCAATTCATTACACAGTTCAAAGAATCGAGGTAATTTTTGATCCAGATCTGAATAATCTTCCTCTGGAATTTGAAGTGACGTAAAAATATATTTTGCTCCAGCTTGAGCTGCTTTTTTCAAATAATTTTCATCATAATCTTGAAAATATACAGATATTCCTAGCATAACATTTCCTTTCTTATAAAATAAAAGCCATTCATAGTGAATGACTTTTATTTTTAGAATCAATTATTTTCTTTCAAAACACTGCTTACATTATTTTCATGTTCTTTAAGTAATAACTCTGCCTTTTCCTTAGCTAAACCTGTTTTAGCCATTACAATTGCTAAACCAACATCTTTATCAGCATCCCTTAAAATTTTTGCTGCTTTTTCTAAGGAAACATTTGTAGTAGTTTGAATGATTCTTTCAGCACGTTCAACTAACTTTTCATTCGTTGGCAAAACATCAATCATCACATTTTGATATACCTTACCCTGGCGAATCATAATCCCTGTTGAAATCATATTCAAAATCATCTTTTGTGCAGTGCCAGCCTTCATTCTAGTAGAACCTGTAATTACTTCTGCACCAGTAACAGCTTCAATTGCAATATTTGCATGTTGACCAATCAAACTGTGTTTAACACAAGCAATCGCAATAGTAGCCGCACCAACTTTTTGAGCATAATCCAGCCCACCAATCACATAAGGAGTCCTACCACTAGCTGCTAAGCCTATCACTACATCTTTTTCTGATAAATCAAGCTTTTTAAGGTCTTCAGCTGCTAATTTAGGATCATCTTCTGCTCCTTCGACAGCCACATACATTGCACCTTTACCGCCAGCAATTAAACCTATTGCACGTTCTGGTTTAATTCCATAGGTTGGGACAAGCTCCGCCGCATCTAAAACACCTAATCTTCCACTAGTTCCTGCACCAATATAGATCAATCTGCCGCCTTGTTGGTAACGTGCGGAGCCAATATCAATCGCTTGAGCAATTTCTTCATCTTGAGTTCCTACTGCTTCTGCAACTTTTTTATCCTCTTCATTGATTGTCTTTACCATATCTAATGTAGACATAGAATCAATATGCATAGTATTTTTATTTCGTTGCTCAGTAGTCAAATTTTCAAGTGACATTTTATATCATTTTCTTTCTAAAAATTATTTTGTCATTGCCTTAAAGACAACTTGACCTGCCTTAACTGGTGAATCTTCTACTTTTGATACCTGATCAATATGATCCATATTAGCAATAATAGTTAAAACCACTGGGTCTTTTCCTGCCTTTTTAATTGCAGCGATATCCATTGTACCTATTTTTTCACCAGCATTAACTAGATCACCTGGTTTAACGTCAATTTCAAATGGAGCACCCTTTAATTCAACTGTATCTAATCCTAAATGCATTAAAACATCTAAGTTCCCTTTACTAGTTTTCAATGTAATTGCATGTTTAGTATTCATTACTGTATCAATTTTACCGTCTACTGGCGCAACCACTGTACCATTTGAAGGATCAATAGCAAAACCATCACCTAGCATCTTTTGTGAAAAAACGTCATCCTTTACTTCTTCAATTTTTTCTAAGTCACCTGAAACAGGAGCTTCAAAAGAAATTTCAACCTTTTCACTAGGCATATTCAAATTATCAGCATGCTTTTCAGCAGCTCTTCTTTCGGAAACTTCAGGAGTAGGATTTTCAACTTTGCCTTTAATAGCATCTTTAGGAACACCCCAGAAATAAGTTGCAACAAATCCACCAGCATATGCGGATAAAAGCCCAATACAGTATGCCCACCACATATTGTTAGCAATTAATGGAATTAAAGCAACACCTGAAGGACCGATAGCAATTGAACCAACGTGACCAAATGCGGCAACAACGGCACCACCAATACCACCACCAACACAGGCAGTAATAAATGGTCTACCTAAAGGAAGAGTAACACCATAAATTAATGGTTCACCAACTCCCAAAATACCTACAGGTAACGCACCTTTAATCAATCTTACTAAATCCTTGTTTTTACGACATTTAGCCCAAAGGGCAATTGCAGCACCAACTTGACCAGCACCAGCCATTGCCAGAATAGGAAGTAATGGTGTATAACCCATTTTTTGAATCATTGATAAATGGATCGGTGTAAGGATTTGGTGTAATCCGAGCATAACCATTGGTAAGAAGAACAACCCAAGGATGAATCCAGCAACAGGACCACCAACATCGAGCACCCAATTAATACCACCTACTAATGAATTAGAAATCCAACCAGCAATCGGCATAATTGCAAATACTGTGAATAGTCCCATAATCAGGACAGTAAAGAACGGCGTAAATATAATATCCACGGAATCTGGAATATGTTTATGGAACCATTTTTCTACATAAGACAAAAGCCATACAGCAAGTAAAACACCAATAATACCACCTTGGCCTGCTGCTAGCGGCTTACCATCTAATACATTTGGAATAGTAACCGGTGCAGCAATCCCAGGAAGCAAAACGACACCGCCGATGATGCCACCTAGAGCAGGAGTAGCTCCAAATTCTTTAGCAGTATTAATACCTACATAAATGTTCAAATATGCAAACAATGCACTAGCAATCATACTGAGAATAGTAACGCCTAAGTTCCAGCTACCAGGCAACATCTTAGCCGTCAACATATTTCGAAGGATACCAGCAACACCTGAAATTAAACCAGCACCAATAAATGCAGGAATAAGTGGAATGAAGATAGCGGAAATATGGCCTAAAGCTTTACGCCACCATGTTTGTTTCAACTGTGCCTTATGTTGAGCATGTACTTCTGCAGCTTTTGCTTGAACTTCAGACTTTTCGCTCTGGTAAGTGCTGGTTGGGAATTCTTCGTTTTCTTTCACTCCCACTTGGCTAACCATATCTTGTGCAACTTTAGCATTAACCCCAGAACCTAGAACAATTTCCAACGTGTCCGCATTTACTACGCCTAAAACTCCGTCAATATCTTTCAAGCCTTGAATATCTACTTTAGAGTTATCCCGGATCTTAATTCTTAGGCGTGTCATGCAATGATACATTGACTTAACATTATTAGGTCCACCGATATTTGCATAAATCTCGCGTCCTAATTCTGAATATTTATCAGCCATCGTCTTACCCTCCTTATAGAAAATAGTTGATTTGTTTACCTCGCGACTTTTCATGTAAGCTCTTACATAGTAAGAATATTCTCTTTGAAATAAAAATTCAATATTAATTACAAAATATTGATTTTGTATTTTATATAAATTAAAAATTCATATTTTCTTTTAAAAATTATAAAATCATAAGTTCTACAAAAAAGCCACATGCTCTACTTTGCATGTGGCTCATTAACCTAATTTTTCTTCAATTTTCGATCTCGATACAGTTGATTCAACACAATTGAGACTACAATGACAATCATCGAAACAACGTAAACGGCTTTTAAACCGCCTAACAGGACCTGCCGCAGTTGCGGCACTACATTAGCAGCCAAACTTTTAGCGTTTTCTGCCGAAACAATTTTATTCATCATTTCCTGATTCAACCCAGGTCTCTTATTTAATCCATGAGCTACCATCGTGTTAAAAGCAATCCCGTAGATAGAAACCATCATTGTCTGTCCCAGATACTTCATCAGCGTATTAAACGAAGTGGCAACACCTATGTCATCCTTCGGAACCAAAACCTGCGATCTCACCTGTGAAGCTGTCGTAATCGCACCAAAGGCGGTCCCATTAAAGGCAGCAATAACACAGAAGACCCAGAATGATGTGTAAATCGGCACTAAAATCAAAACCAAATCGGCCACAACTAAAACCAATAACATATAATCATATGTCTTTTTAATCCCCCAGCGGCCGAGCATTCCACCAATCAAGAATGAACCCACAATCCACATTAATGAACTAGGCGTTACAGCAAAACCGGCTAGAGATGGATTAGTACCATTAATACCTTGCATCCAGGTAGGAATGTAAAATTCAAAGCCGATTACTACGCCAGAAATCAATAACGTAATCAGGTTAATTGCAAGGAACTCCTTATCTTTTAACATAGTGAGTGGCATTATTGGATCAACTGCGCGCTTTTCTGCTCTAAAGAACATAATTATACTAATTACCACTAAAACGGCTAGAGCGGCCATTATGGCGATATTAGTGTTTGAACCTAAATCTTGTAAGAAAAACATCAAAGCTAGCAATAAAATTACTAACCAAATGGTTCCCTGCAAATCTAACTTAGACTTAGAGCTATGTTTAGGCTCTTGCAAACAAAAAATTACTAGCAAAAAGGCAATTATTCCAATTGGCACATTGATGTAGAAAACCCAGTGCCATGATAGATGCTGAACTATAAAGCCACCTAATAGCGGTGCAATAACTGATGCTACTCCCCAAAAACCAGAGTTAAGACCTAACATTTTCGCTCTTTTTTGCAGAGCATATAAATCCGCAATAATGGTGATGGCAACTGGCTGAACCGCGCCAGAACCCAATCCCTGAATTACTCTGAATAAGATAAGCTCCACCATATTTTGTGCAAGTCCACACAGCGATGAGCCTATGACAAACAACGCAATTCCAAACAAAAAAACTGGCTTCCGCCCAATGCTATCCGCCAGTTTTCCATATAAAGGAGTTGAAACGGCCGTCATTAGCAAGAAAATTGATACAACCCAATTCATAATCTCGAGCCCATCTAGGTCAGAAACTATGGTTGGCATTGCAGTAGAAACAATTGTCCCTTCAATGGCAGTCATAAAAGTTGTCATAAAAATCGCAAGCGTGACTATAGGCACGTTTGTTTTTTTCATTCTTTTTTACTTCCTCTTTTTATTTATTGCTTATTTTTAATATAATCAAGCAAATCTTGTGTTTTATCAGTCTTTTCCCATGGCAAATCAACGTCTGTTCTACCAAAGTGACCGTATGCGGCCGTTTGTTCATAGATTGGACGACGAAGGTCAAGCATCTTAATGATACCGGCTGGACGAAGATCAAAAACATTGCGTACTGCTTCAGTTAACAAATCATCGTCAACCTTACCAGTACCCGCAGTATCAATCATAATTGAAACTGGGTGAGCTACACCAATTGCATAAGCCAATTGAACTTCACAGCGATAAGCAAAGCCGGCAGCCACAATATTTTTAGCGACATAACGAGCTGCATAACTAGCTGAACGGTCAACCTTTGTTGGATCCTTACCTGAAAATGCACCACCGCCGTGGCGAGCGTAACCACCATAGGTATCAACGATAATCTTACGACCAGTTAAACCAGAATCGCCCTTTGGACCTCCAATAACAAAACGCCCTGACGGATTAATCAAAAACTTAGTCTTTTCATCTAGGTACTTGGCCGGAATAACTTCCTTAATGACTAAATCAATCATTGCCCGATGGATTTCTTCATTAGAAACTTCTGCATCAGTTTGAGTAGAGATAACAACAGTATCCACTCTTAATGGCTTATTGTTTCCATCATATTCAACAGTAACTTGAGCCTTAGCATCCGGACGAAGCCAATCTAAAGTATGGTCTTTTCTCAAAGCAGCAACACGTCTCATTAAACGATGAGCAAGCGAAATTGGTAATGGCATGAGTTCAGGTGTCTCTTTAATCGCAAAGCCAAACATCAAACCTTGGTCACCAGCACCAATTTGATCCAATTCATCGTTATCAGACTTGTTTTCTCTAGTTTCAAGTGAGTGATCAACCCCACCGGCAATATCAGGTGATTGCTCATCGATGTCAACCATCACAGCACAGTTATTGCCATCAAAACCTAATTCTGGACGATCATAGCCGATCTTCAAAATAGTCTTCCGCACTACATCTTGAATATCAACATAAGCGTTGGTAGAAATTTCACCAAAGACAAAAACCATCCCAGTAGTTACGATTGTTTCACAAGCTACGTGTGAATTAGGATCCTTCTTTAACATCGCGTCTAAAATTGCATCAGAAATCTGATCAGCAACTTTATCCGGATGTCCTTCAGAAACTGATTCTGAAGTAAACAAACGTCTTTCCATATTAGTCCCCCTATATAGACATTGGCTATTCGGTTACAAGGCATCTTCACTAATCATAGTGAATCCTCTCAGGACTTGAACCGATAAAATAATAATTTGGCTTGTTCGTTCTTTTTGCATAAAAAAAGACTACCGCAGCGGCGGTAGTCCCGAACAATGGAGGATACAGGGCTCGAACCTGTGACCTCCTGCTTGTAAGGCAGATGCTCTCCCAGCTGAGCTAATCCTCCATTAGTGACCCGTACGGGATTTGAACCCATGTTACGGCCGTGAAAGGGCCGTGTCTTAACCACTTGACCAACGGGTCATATCTCTTAATCAAGAGTACTTTATTATAATAACTAATCATGTTTTAAAAGTCAAGAACTTTTTTTATTTATTTTTATTAGTTATTACCACCGTGATCTCTCAATCACAACGTTTATTATATTACCTGATAGTCCCTAATTATGCAATAGTTATTTTAAAAAAATTTCAAATAATTTTTGATAATTCGCTTTCATCCAGTAATAATAACTAATTCCATTAGGCATTGTTTCCCTTACATCGAGAACTGAAATATTATGTTGCTCTGCTAGTTTAACCATGCCACTAACTGTACTACTTGATGCTTGAATATTATTAACAAAGAAAGCAATTTTTCTAGCTTTAATTTTGACTTGCATCTCATGAATAACTTGCGCACTCGGATCCGTTTCATTTTCTACAGCTTCTTCAAATGCCTGATTGCCAATCTTAAAATGACACCGTTCTAGTGCATAATCAAACACGGGCTCACTAACATAAACCGCTTTATCTTCACGCCCATTAATTTTAGCAGCAATTTTCTTTATACTATCAATCTTTTGCAAATAGCTTGCAGCATTAGACTTAAAATATGCTGCATGTTTTGGATCAATTTTACTTGCTGTTTTAACTAGATAATCAACATACTTTTTAGGCATGTTTAAGTTATACCAAATATGAGGATTATCCCCCTGTTTTAATCCCATCAATTGATTACCAACTTTAACCACATGAATATCATTAGCATTGGCTAAATTAGTCATCCAGTCATCATATCCTAGACCGTTGGCAATAACAATATTAGCATTAGCTACTTCTTTGGCAGAGCCAGTCGTAGGCTCAAAATCATGTGGATCTGTATCACCGTTTTTTATAATAGCTTGTACATGACCATGTTTACCAACTATATTTTTAGCAATATCTGCATAAATATTAGTAGAAGTTACAATATTGACTCTATGCTTAGCAGTATTCTCTTCTCCCTTTGTCGAACAAGCGGAAAATGTTATAGCTAATAGAGATATTAAAAATAGAAATGGAATTAGTTTTCGTAGCTTCACGATATTTCCTCCCTTTCTCCATTATATATGAAAAATTAGGTAGAAAAAAAGGAACTATGTTAACATAGTTCCAATTCATATATATTTACGGAATGTGAGGGATTTGAACCCTCGATACAGGTATAAGCCCGTATACATGATTTCCAATCATGCTCCTTAAGCCGCTCGGACAACATTCCATACAAAGTACTCCGGCTGTCAGACTCG